>JAYUUE010000065.1:0-17535 GCA_043754785.1 Polymorphobacter sp.
CGAAAAGCCGACCTTGACGTGGACGTCAGCTTGCCCCGCGCCGTAATCCGGCCACATAAACGCCGCGCAAAGCCCCCGCGGAGCCTTATCGTGTCGCCAAAGCCCCTCAACACCCCTCAAACTCCGGTGTCAGGGGCAATACGGCCCCTCGAAATGGCGATCTTCGATGGCGCGCTGCCAGGGGAAATCGACGACCTCGATACCGCCAGTCGCACAGCGATTGCCGATTTTGTCGCCGTTGCGGCGGCTCGGCGCGGCGCGGGCACCACGCTGGTCCATCTCGAAGCCGCGTCGAACGACGAGGCGGCGCGTCCGACACAGGTGGCTCGCCGGCGGATGATGCTGGCGATCATCGGCGATGACCGGCCATTCCTGGTCTCGTCGGCATCGGCGACGATCACCGCCGCGGGCCTTGATATCGAGCGGCTGCTGCACCCGGTTATCGATGTGCGCCGCGATGCCGGCGGCGCGCTGATTGAAGTCATCGGCCTGGCGTCGGGCCCGCCAGCGGCGGGCACCAGCCGCGAATCGATGATCTACGTCGAAATCGCCCGCGCCGCCGCGCGCGCGCGGGCGGCGCTCGTTGCATCGCTCGACGCCGTGCTCGCCGATGTCGAGGCGGCGGTCACCGACTGGCCAGCGATGCTCGCGGCTTTGCGTGAGGCGACGCGCTCGCTTGCTGAAAATCCGCCGCCGGTGGCGCCGCACCGCGCGGCGGAAGCGGTGGCCTTCCTCGAATGGCTGGCCGCCGACAACTTCACCTTGCTCGGCGTCCGCCGTTACGATCTTCCGGGCGATCTCGACGACCCAGCGATGCTGCCGGTCAGCGAGCACGGTCTCGGCCTGCTGCGCGATCCCGCCTATCCGGTGTGGACGGGGGAGCGCGGCGCATCTGACACGCCGCGCGCGCTCAAGGCGCTGCTCGCCAGCCCGGAGCCGCTGCTGATCACCAAGGCCGGCGCCGTGGTCAGCGTGCATCGCCGCATCAACGGCGACCTGATTTCGGTCAAGGGCTTCGACCGGCAGGGTCGCGTGGTTTCGGAAACGCGCTTTCTGGGGCTTTACACCTCGGCGGCGATGGCGGCATCGCCGCGTCAGGTGCCGGTATTGCGGCGCAAGGTGGCGGAAGTCATCGATCATCTCGGCTTCGGCACCGGCAACCACAGCGGTCGGGCGCTGCGCAACGTCATAGAGACTTTCCCACGTCAGGAACTCAGCGAGGCGACCCCGGAACGCCTCGAAGCAATGGCGCTCGGCCTGTTGTCGCTGCTCGACCGGCCGCGGCCCAAGCTGTTCGCCCGTGCCGATGCCTTCGGCAGGTTCGTTTCGGTTCTGGTCTATGTGCCGCGCGACAGCTATGCCACCGGCCTGCGCGAAGCGGTCGGGCGGATGCTGGCCGAGACCATCGGCGGCCATATCAGCCGCTACGAAGTGGAACTGCGCGCCGAAGGGCTGGCGCGCGTGCATTATATCGTCGCTGTCGACGACATAGCGCGCTTCGGCCCAGAGACCGAAGCCGATCTTGATCGGCGGTTGCGGCAACTGGTGCGCGGTTGGGACGAGGCGCTCGAGGCGGCGCTGATCGAGCTGGCCGGCCCCACCCGCGCCGCGCGGCTGACGCTCAGCCACGGGCGCGCCTTTTCGCCGAGCTATCGCTCGCAGCACAGCCCGGCCGAAGCGGCAGCCGACATCATCGCGCTGGCGACCCTCCACGACGAGGCGTCGCGCGCCGTGCGGCTGCTGCCCAGCGCCGCAGGCACCCCAGGCCTATCGAGTGCGGTAGCCGCGCCGGGCCAGATCCGCCTCAAAATCTACCGCCTCGGCAAGATCATCCCGCTATCGGAAGCTGTTCCAGTGCTCGAAAACTTCGGGCTGAAAGTCATCGAGGAGTTCCCGTTCGATCTCGCTGGCGGGTCGCTCGGCTGGATCCACGATTTCGTGCTGGAGGTCAGCGACGCGGCGATTCTTGCCGATTGGGAGGCGCTGAAGGCGCGTGTCGAACCCGCTCTGACCGCCGTGCTGTTGGGCGCGCAAGACAATGATCTGTTTAACGCGCTTACGGTGGTGGCCGGGCTTGAGGCCGAAGCCGCCGGCTGGCTGCGTGCCTATTTCCGCTACATGCGCCAGACCGGCGTCACCTATGGGCTGGCGACGGTCGTCGACGCGCTGCGGCATTATCCGTGCCTTGCCGGTGACCTGGTGCGGCTGTTCCGCACCCGCTTCGGGCCAGATGTTGCGGCGCGCAGCAGCAGCGAAGCCGCCGTTCTCGCCGATATCGAAACCGCGCTCGCCGGCGTGGCGAGCATCGATGACGACCGCATCCTCCGCCTCTATCGCTCGGTCATGCTGGCGACGTTGCGCACCAACGCGTTTGTCCCCGGCGGCCCCGAGGCACTTGCCTTCAAGCTCGACAGCCATGCCGTGCCGAACCTGCCGCGGCCGGTGCCCTACCGCGAAATCTGGGTCTATTCGCCGCGCATCGAGGGCATTCACCTGCGCGGCGGCCCCATTGCGCGCGGCGGCTTGCGCTGGTCGGATCGCCGCGATGATTTCCGCACCGAAGTGCTCGGGCTGGTCAAGGCGCAAAAGGTCAAGAATACCGTCATCGTGCCCACCGGCGCCAAGGGCGGCTTCTACCCCAAGCTGCTGCCACCCGCCGTCAACCGTGACGCATGGCTGGCGGAGGGGACGGAGGCCTATCGCATCTTCATCCGGGCTTTGCTGTCGCTGACCGACAATTTGGCGCCGGATGGCGCCAACATCCCGCCGGCCAATGTTGTCTGCCACGATGCGCCCGACCCCTATCTCGTCGTCGCCGCCGACAAGGGCACCGCGACCTTCTCCGATACCGCCAACGCCATCGCCCAGGCGCATGGCTTCTGGCTCGGCGATGCCTTTGCCAGCGGCGGCGGCAATGGTTACGACCACAAGGCGATGGCGATCACCGCCAAGGGCGCCTGGATTTCGGTGCAGCGCCACTTCCGCGAAATGGGCATCGATGTGCAAACGCTGCCCATCCGCGTCGCCGGCGTTGGCGACATGTCGGGTGATGTCTTTGGCAACGGCATGTTGCTCAGCCCGGTGATCAAGCTTGTCGCGGCCTTCGACCACCGGCATTTCTTCTTCGATCCCGAACCGGACACCGCCGCCAGCTTCACCGAGCGCCAGCGCATGTTCGCGCTGCCACGTTCCAGCTGGGACGATTACGACCGCGCCGCGATCTCGCAAGGTGGCGGTGTCTTCGCCCGCAGCCTGAAATCGGTGCCGCTGACGCCCGAAATCCAGGCCATGCTCGGCGTCTCGGTGGACAGTCTCAGTCCGTCCGACCTCATCGCCGCGATCCTCAAGATGCCGAGCGACCTTTTGTGGTTCGGCGGCATCGGCACTTATGTGAAGGCCGCGTCCGAAAGCAATGCCGACGCGGGGGATCGCGCCAACGACGCCCACCGCATCAACGGCGGCGATATCGGTGCGAAAGTCGTGGGGGAAGGTGCCAACCTCGGCGCCACCCAGGCCGGCCGCATCGAATTTGCCCTCAAGGGTGGCCGCATCAATACCGACTTTATCGACAACAGCGCCGGCGTCGATTGTTCGGATAACGAGGTCAACATCAAGATCGCGCTCAATGGCGAAGTGCTCGCCGGGCGCTTGCCCGAAGCGGACCGCGACGCGCTGCTCGTTGAGATGACCGATGACGTTGCGGCGTTGGTGCTAACCGACAACATCCTGCAAACCCAGGCGCTCAGCCTTGCCGAACGCGGCGGCGCGGCGGCGGTGCCGGCCCTTGTCCGGCTGATCCAGACACTCGAAGCGAGTGCAGCCGAACTTGACCGCAAGGTCGAAGGCCTGCCCGCCGATGATGTGCTGATCCAGCGCGCCAGAAACGCTGACGGCTCGGGTTCCGGTCTTGAGCGCCCCGAACTCGCCGTCGTCATGGCCTATGCCAAGATGGCGATCTACGACGCGCTGATCGATACGAGCGCGCACGGCCTCATCGACGATGCGCTGCTGGTCCCCGATCTCCACGCCGCGTTTCCGGCCGCGATGCAGGGTCGCTACGCCGCCGCCGTCGATGGCCACCGGCTGCGGCGTGAACTCATCGCCACCAAACTCGCCAACGAAATCGTCAACCGCGGCGGGCTCGGCCTGGCCTTTGAGCTGGCGGAGGAACTCGGCGTCGGGCTGGCCGATGTCGCGGCGGCGTTCGTCGCCGCCCGCGACCTGTTCGATTTCCGCGCGCTCTGGGCCGCCATCGATGCGGCGCCGGTCGCGGGCAACGTCCATCTTGACCTGCATCTCGCCGGCATCGAAGTGCTGCGCACCCAGATGGCCGACCTCATCCGCTGCGCCGCCGGCGACACCCCGGCGCGACTCACCGCCCGCCTCAAACCGGCATTGACCCGGCTCGGCGCCGAAATTGACAGCTTTATGCGCCCCGAACCGCGGGCGCAGCTCGATCGCTTCGCGGCGCGGTTGGCGGCACTCGGCGCGCCCGACGCCGTTGCAAAAGCTCTTGTCGGCATCGAAGCGCTCGATGGCGCGGTCGGCGTCGGTTTGCTCGCCAGCGATACCGGCAGCAGCGAGGCCGCCACCGCCGCCGCCTATACCGCGCTGGGCGAAGCCACCGGGCTCGATTGGGCCAAGGGTGCTGCAGCGGCACTCACCCCCGCCGACCCGTGGGAACGCCTGCTCAAGGCCGGGCTGGTGCGCGATTTCGAGGCCCTGCGCCTCGATCTGCTCCGCCGCATCGCCCCCGCCGGCACCGACCCTGCTACTGCCGTCGCCACTTGGCTAACGGTGAATGCCGACCGCCTGACCCGCATCGCCGCACCCGTCGCGCGCGCCAGGGCCAGCGGCGGCGTCACGACGGCGATGCTCGCGCATCTGGCCGGCCAGGCACGGGCGGTTCTTGCTTAATTCCTCCCCCTCAGGGGGGAGGCGAGAGACGGCCCTTTGGCCGGCCCGGGTGGGGGTTCATCTGCCCGCGACCCCCACCCGCCGCGCGAAAATGCGCGAGTCGCCTCCCTCCTGAGGGGGAGGAAAGTCAGATTCCAGCCCCCCGCCGCACCGCCGCCATCACCAGATCCGCCGCCAGCGTGCCGATCTCCGCCACCGCGACATTGTCCGAAACCCCGCCCTCGGCCACCGAAATCACGAAGATCGCATCGCCATCGAACGGCGTGTGAATCGGCCGGATGCAGCGTGCCAAGCCATCGTGCGCCATCATCGCCACCCGCTTCGCCTGCACCCGCGTCAACGGCGCCTCGGTCGCCACCACGCCGATGCAGGTGTTCTGCCCCGCCGAGGCGCGCAGTTTCGGCATCGGCACCACGCCGTCAGGCGGCGCCCCGGCATACACCTCGCCAAAGCTGTTGACCGCGATCAGCGCGCCGATGCGATGCCCCGATGACAGCACGCCGCCGAAACTGCCGATGCCGCCCGGCCGAGAGCCTGCCCGCGCCCCGAATCCCGCGCCAACGGCTCCGCTTTCATCCCCCGTCCCCAACGCTGCAAATGCCTCGTGCGCCAAGCGCCGATACGGCGGTGCACCGCCCCAATCCTTGTCGCCACCATTGCCCAGATCGAACAGGATCGCCCCCGGCACCACCGGCACCCGCGGTAGTCCAGCCCCCATGTCCAGCCCGGCCCCGGCGGCGGACAGCAGCACCACCAGTTCGTCCGCCGCCGCCAACCCGAATACCGATCCACCGGCCAGCACCAGCCCATGCACCCGCTCGACCAGCGTGGACGGATCCAGCGCATCGGTCTCGCGTGTCCCCGGCCCGCCGCCGCGCACATCGACCGCCATCACCATCGGCGCATCGGGAACCACCAGTGTGACCCCGGTGCGCACGCGCGCGTTATGCGCATGACCAATCCGCAATCCGGACACACTGCTGAACCCATTTGCCATGTCGTGCGTATAGCAGCGACACCGCGCCGGCTTGCAAGTCTTCGGTGAAGCGCGCAGCAGTCGGGCGCGAACTGGAGAACAGATTTGGTCACCGCGCACATCAACCGCATCGGCACCGCCGTCCCGCCCAACGATGTTCATGACGCTTTTGTGCGCTTCGTCGGCGGCATGATCGACGATCGCCGCAATGCGGCGATCTTCAAGCGCATGGTCGGCCGCGCCGGCATCGATCATCGCTTTTCGTATTTCGTGCCCGAAACCGACCCCGATGGCTTTACCGCCGATACCGAAGGCTTTTATCGCCCCGGCCAATTTCCCGGCACCGCCGTCCGCATGGCACGCTTTGAAAAGACTGCGCCGATGATTGCGGAAAGCGCGCTGAACGCCCTCAACCTCGATGGCGAACGCGACCGCATCACGCATCTGGTCGTCGCCTCGTGCACCGGCTTTGTCGCGCCGGGGATCGATCAGCTCATCGTTAAGGCCGCCGGCCTCAACCCCGGCGTCGAGCGCACCGTCGTCGGCTTCATGGGCTGCTACGCCGCGGTCAATTCGCTGCGGTTGGCGCATCACTTCGTGCGGTCGGACCCATCCGCACGGGTGCTGGTCGTCAATCTCGAACTTTGCACGCTGCATTTTCAGGAAACCGGCAATATCGAACAATTGCTGTCGATGCTGCTGTTCGGCGATGGCTGCTCGGCAGCGCTGGTAACGGCTGACGAAACCGGCCTGGCGCTCAACGATTTCCGTGCCACCACCATCGCCGATTCTGCCGATGCCATCACCTGGCGCATCGGCGATCAGGGCTTCGACATGCATCTGTCAGGCGAAGTGCCAGGCAAAATTCAGCGCGCGCTGAAATATGAAACCGAGCGCAACGATGGCGACGGCCTGTTGCGTGGGTTGCGCCCGGAGGATTATGGCGTCTGGGCCGTCCACGCTGGCGGCCGCACTATCCTGGACGCGGTCGAAACCGGGTTCGGCCTGGCACCCGAAGCGCTGCACTGGTCGCGCGGGGTCCTGAAGGATTTCGGCAACATGTCGTCGGCGACGCTGATGTTCGTGCTGCAGCGCGTGCTGGGGCAGGTGGGAACGACTGTCGATCGCGCGTCGAAGGGCTTTGCCGTGGCGTTCGGGCCGGGGCTCGCTGCAGAAAGTTTCCGTTTTACCACGGTGTGACGGTGGACTTCACCCAACGCGCCTCCGAATCCGAGCTGATGGACGCCGATGATCTGTCCCCGGCGGTCTATGCTGCCCTCATCGCCGATCTGGCTCGGGTCAACACCATCACGCTGGCGCGCCCGCCGACGCTGCGCTGGCTGGCCAGGGCCACGCGTGGCATCGACAGCTTCAGCGTCGTCGATGTTGGCTTCGGCCACGGCGACATGCTGCGCGCCATTGCCCATTGGGCGCGGCGCAACGGCAAGACCGCACGCTTGGTGGGCATCGATCTTAACCCCCGCAGTGCCCCCGTCGCCCACGCCGCAACCCCGGCTGGACTCGCGATAGACTATCGCACCGGCGACGCTGCAACCCTCGATTTTACCCCGGATTACATCATTTCCTCACTCGTCGCCCATCACATGACCGACACCGAACTCACCGGATATCTGCGCTGGATGGAGGCAACTGCCGCGCGCGGCTGGTTCATCAACGACCTCCACCGCAGTCGCATCGCCTGGATGGGTTTCCGGTTGCTCGCACTTGTGCTGCGCTGGCACCCGATCGTCCGCCACGATGGCGCGCTTTCGGTCCGCCGCGCCTTTGTCCGCAGCGACTGGGACCGATTGCTGATGGCGGCCGGACTCACGCAAACCACGCAAATCGACTGGCATATGCCCTTTCGCTGGGGCGTGGGACGCCTGAAATGCTGCATTTAAAGCCTCGGGCGATCATCATCGGCGGCGGTCTCGCCGGCGGTGCCGCCGCCGCACGCCTGGCGCATCTCGGCGCCGAACCCCTGCTGTTTGAACGCGAAACGTCCGCCCACGACAAGATTTGCGGCGAATTCCTCTCGGTCGAAGCGTCCGCACACCTTGCCGCCATCGGTTTCGACACCGCAAAACTTGGCGGCGCCCGCATTGATCGCGTGCGTTTGCACGTCGGAAACCGCGCCGCCGAAGCGCGATTGCCGTTCATCGCCACCGGCCTCACGCGCAAAGCCCTCGACTGGGCGCTGCTCGACCATGCCGAAGCGCTGGGCGCCGAAGTCCGGCGCGGCACCGCCGTGCGCCACATCACCGATGGCGCAGCCGTGCTCGCCGACGGCAGCGCCACCGGCCAACTGTTGCTCGCCACCGGCAAGCACGAGCTGCGCGGCCAGCCGCGCGATACTAAGGGCACGATTTCGGACCTGATCGGCTTCAAGACTTTCTTTCGCGCCACGCCCGCACTTGCCAAATCCCTCGCCGGCACCGTCGCCGTCACCGCTTTCGAGGGCGGTTATGCCGGGCTGCAATGCGTCGAAGCCGGCCGCCTCAACCTCTGCATGCTCATCCAGCGCGACCGGTTCCGCATCTTGGGCGGCAGCTGGGACGCGCTGTTCACCGCGCTCATCCGCGAACCCGGCCTCGCCGCCCTCGCCGACGCCGAGGCACTGCTGCCCAAACCCCTGACCATATCCGCCGTGCCCTACGGCTTTCTCGCCCGCCCCGATGCGCACGACCCGCTCTACCGGCTTGGCGACCAGGCCGCCGTCATCCCCAGCTTTTGCGGCGATGGCATGGCGATGGCCCTCCACGGCGGGCGTCTGGCTGCGGACATGCTCGTTGCCGGTGCCGCCGCCCCGCAATTTCAGGCGCGGTTGCGCCGCGATGTCGCCCGCCAGGTCCGCCTTGCCACCACCTTGCAACGCGCCGCCACCAGCCGCGCCGGGCGGTTCGCCCTCATCGCCGGGCTCGGCGCCGTGCCGGCGGCGCTGGCGGCGCTGGCCAAATGGACCCGCGTCACCCCCGAAGCCGTGGCGCGTGCTGTCGCAGTCGCCTAGAAGGCTGCGCATGAAACATTTTTTCGCCCTGCTGCTGCTCGCTGCAATCCCTGCAAATGCCGCCGCCGCCGCGCCGGTAGGCGCCCACACCGCCGCGCCGGCTGGCGCCCACACTCAGCGCGTCGGCAGCCTCGATGGCACCGCCATCATCGACCGTCTCGACGTGTCCGATATCAAGGCCGGCACCACCGAGCGCCTGTGGTTCCGCGCCGGCACCTCGGCGCTGGCGCAGCCCTGGCTGGTCCCGGTCATCGTGATCAAGGGCGCGCGGCCCGGCCCGAAGCTGCTTGTCACCGCCGGCATCCACGGCGACGAACTCAATGGCATCGATGTCATCCACCGCCTCGCCTCGATCGATCCGGCGACAATGGCCGGCACGTTGGTGATGGTGCCCGGCCTCAACACCCCTGGGCTATTGCAAAGCACCCGCGAATGGACCCCCGATGACAGCCGCAGCGCCGCCAATCTCAACCGCGAAATGCCCGGCACCGATGGCGGCCGCGGCGTCGCCGATTATGCCGGGCGGCTGTGGACCCGCCTGATGCGCCCCAACGCCGACCAGGCGGTCGATCTCCACACCCAATCACGCGGCACCGCCTATCCGATGTATGCCTTCGCCTCCACGCCGCGCACCCTCGTCATGGCCGAGCTGATGGCCCCCGATATCATCAAGCTCGACCAGGGCGAAAAGGGCACGGTGGAGAATGAAATGGTCCGCGCCGGGGTGCCGGCGATCACGCTGGAACTCGGCCGGCCCGAGGTTTTCGACCGCGAGATGGTCGGGCGCGCCGTCGGTGGCATCGTCAATCTGATGCGGGAAATGGCCATGCTGGCCGGGCCGGTCATCGCCAGATCGCCGATCACCTTCACCGGCAACACGCTCGATGTGGTGCGCAGCCCCCGCGCCGGCTTTGCCGTGCCGGTGGCGCCGCTCGGGTCGGACGTGGTCAAGGGCCAGGACATCGCCATCATCAGCGATGCCTTCGGCCGCGTAACGGATACCGTCACCGCCCCAGCAAGCGGCCGAATCTCGACGATCTTCACCGATCCGCGCCGTGGCCGCGGCGACATGATCGCGCGGATCATCTCGAAATCCGACGACCCCAAATGTGCCATGGGCTGCTGAATAGGCGTTTGCACCGCGCCATCACCGGCGCTAAAGCAGCCGCTGCGCCGGTTTAGCTCAGTTGGTAGAGCGCCAGTTTTGTAAACTGGATGTCGCGAGTTCGATTCTTGCAACCGGCACCACCCGCAGTCGCTACCCGCGCTGGCTCGAATCATAGCTGATCGTCAGCCGCAGTCCGACAACTAAGGCATGGCTTGCCTCGGGCGCATAGATCGGCCGGAAGACATATTGTGCATCGGGCTGAACGAGCAGCCACGGCCGCAAGGCATAGCGGTACGTCGCTTCGACATTGCACTCGCGGCGACCGACCGGGGTGCCGTCCGCCGCCTGCCGGGCGCGGAAACCGGCGCTGGTCTCCACACAGAACAGCCCCACCCCAATACGATCATCATGGCCGGCGCGAAGGTCGTTGTAGGTCAGCCCGATGTTGCCGAACCGATCGAACCGCGCAAACTGCGGGTCGGACGCCGCAACGCGCCCGCCCAGGCTCAGGCCCTTCAGCGGCGCCCCCGGCCGGTGGTGCAGCATGACGTCGCCCGCCAGATACAGGCCCTGCTCGCCGTGCGCGGTGACTGGCGCGGCGACCGGGGTGTCGATCCGGTCGTGCGCGGCTGTATAGCGCCAGGCCCCGACCGCCAACCGGCGGCCGGCATCATCGTGGTAACGCGCTTCGCCGAGCAGCAACGCACCGTCGCGCTGGCGCACCGCAATCTGGGTGGCACCGGGCGCATCGGGGTCGCCGGGGACGCCGTCCATGATGGCCGCCTTCAGTGTCCAATGCTCGTCGAGCGTCCAGCGCACCCGGACACCCGGTGCGGTGGCGGGAAAGGTCGATGGCCCGTTCAAGCCCGACGTCAGCATCGGCGTGTTCATGCCGGCAGCGTTATTGAGGAACAGGGCGTCGGTGCGGCTGGCGTCGAAATCGGTGGTCGTGTCGTAAAGCCCCAGGCGCACCCCGACGCGGCCGCCGGCAAATTCGCGATCGACCCAAGCTTCGAGCAGCTTGGCCTCGCGGTGGCCGGTTTCCCAAGAGTCGATACCCAGCGCGTCACCGCTGTGATCACCGATCGAGGCGCCATTGTTGGCAAAGCTGCGGACATAGAATTTGGTCTTTTGCCAACCCCAGAGCGCGTCGGCGTCCAGCGTAAGATTGGCGTCGAACTGCGAAATCTGGGCCGTCCCGGGGCCCACCCCGCCGCTGATGTTGGCCAGGGCATCGCCATAATATGTCAACTTCAGCACGGCAGGCTCATCGGCACGCGCCGCTGCCGCAGCAATACCGAACACCAGGATCGGCAACAGTTTACGCATCGGGCTGGTTCGTCTTGGCTATGGCGTCAGCCCAGCACGCCGCGCGTCACCATGCAATACAGCATCGGAAAGCTCAGCACGAAATTGGTGCGGCTGAACAGCATCGCGGTTTTCGCCGCCTTGGCCTTGGCGTCGGCATCGGCTTCGACAAGGCCCAGCGCGATCTTCTGGTTCGGCCAGATGAACATCCAGACGTTGGCGGCCATGATGATGCCGAGCCACATGCCAAAGCCGATGTTGCGGAAACCATCCTGGAAGGTCAGCGCCTCGATAAGGTAATTCTGCTGCGGCGCGCCGGCGATGGCGAGGCCGATGACCAACGTGGCAATGGCCGCCCAGCGGAACCAGAACAAGGCCTCTGGCGCGATATACTTCGTCACCCCCGGCTTCAGTTCCGCCGGCACCTTGGGCATCGTCGGAATCTGCACGAAGTTGAAATAATATAACAGGCCGATCCAGACGATGCCGACCAGCGCATGGGCAAAACGCAAAAAGGCATTGAACCACGCCAGGTCGAGCGCATTGCCGTTGAGGATGAGGATAGTGAGGACAAGCAGCCCGCCGCCGAGCAACAGCGAGCGGTTGAGGTTGCCTAAAATGCTGGCCATGGTTGTCGTGCCCCTGAAAATGTTTGCCTGAGCGGGTATAGGCCAAGCGGATTGGAAAGGGTAGCATTCAGCGATGGTGCTTCGCACACAGGTGCAATTCCGCGAAGGTTTGTAAGAACGGTACTTCCAAAAGCCAAGTCGTGAGTTTCCGATATAACACGCTATGATCCGCTATGACGACAGACGTTCGGCTTGGCAGCCGCCGTCAATCCGCCGTCAAAAGGAGGTGTTTGTATTGACTGTGTATGAAGTTGCGATGGTCGCGATCACGTTCGCAGCATTGGTGGTTTCGATCATCAAGGCTGCGCGCGGTTAACGGCCGGGGGCGGGCGGCTGGCACCGCTCGTCCCCATAAACTTTGAGCCTCGCCCACTGGCATGGGCGAGGCTCAGAAGACGATGCGATTGACTGCACCGAAGTTGCAAAAACTAAATAGTCCAAACAAGCGCAAAAAGCAATCACCCCTTGCCCATCAACGCCAGCACTTCCTTGCGGCTGCGGTCGTCCTCGCGGAATACCCCCATCATGCGGCTGGTGGTCATCGTTACTCCCGATGTCATCACGCCGCGCGCGCTCATGCAGGCGTGGGTCGCCTCGATCACCACAGCGACACCGATGGGGTCGAGATGGTTGTGGATGCAATCGGCGACCTCGGCGGTCAGCCGTTCCTGGACCTGCAACCGTTTGGCAAAACCTTGCAAGACCCGCGCCAGCTTGGAAATGCCAACGACACGGTTGCGCGGCAGATAGGCGATGTGCGCCTTGCCGATGATCGGCGCCATATGGTGCTCGCAATGCGACTGGAACGGAATATCGCGCAGGATGACGATGTCGTCATAGCCGCCGACTTCGCCGAAGGTCTTCGACAAATGCACGCCGGGGTCTTCGAGGTAGCCGCGGAAATACTCGCGATAGGCCCGCGCCACCCGCGCCGGGGTTTCAAGCAACCCTTCGCGCTCGGGGTCATCGCCAGCCCAGCGGATCAGCGCGCGAACCGCATCCTCGGCAACGCTTTGCGGAATTGGTTCGACATGCGGGGCCGGGCGCCCGCTGCCATAATCATCATCGTCCATTGCGTTCTGTCCCCGGCGACCTTGTGGAACGCTGAATTGAGGACGACGGCCGGTTTCTGCAACCGTGCCAATGTCGCAGGCGGTCCGTCCCGCCGGCAGACGCGCCGCTAATCCCGCTTCGCCCGGCTGGCTTTCTTGCGCTCGTTGGGATCGAGGTGGCGCTTGCGCAGCCGGATGAAATTCGGCGTCACTTCAACGAGCTCGTCTTCCTCGATATAGGCGATCGCCTGTTCCAGCGTCAGCCGTTTCGGCGGGCTCAGCTGGATGGCGTCGTCCTTGCCGCTGGCGCGAAAGTTGGTCAGCGCCTTGGATTTCAGCGGGTTGACTTCAAGGTCTTCGTCACGGGCATTTTCGCCGATGACCATGCCTTGATAAACCGCTTCGCCCGGCTCGATCATCAGCGTGCCGCGCGGCTGGAGATAGCCCAGTGCATAGCCCACGGCTTCGCCGGTTTCGGTCGAGATCAGCACGCCGCTGCCCCGTCCCGAGATCGGGCCCTTGTAAGGGCCATATTTTTCGAACAATCGGTTCATGATGCCGGTGCCGCGCGTGTCCGACAGAAACTCGCCGTGATAACCGATCAGCCCGCGTGCCGGCGCCGAAAAGGTCAACCGCGTCTTGCCGCCGCCCGAAGGCCGCATGTCGGTCATCTCGCCCTTGCGGCCGGCCATCTTCTCGACAACCGTCCCTGAATATTGCTCGTCAACGTCGATGACGACGATCTCATAAGGCTCGGTGCGCTTGCCATCGTCATCGGTGCTGTAAATGACGCGCGGGCGCGAAATCGACAGCTCGAACCCTTCGCGGCGCATGGTTTCGATCAGCACGCCCAATTGCAATTCGCCGCGGCCAGCGACTTCAAAAGCGTCCTTCGACGCGCTTTCGGTCACCTTGACCGCGACATTACCTTCGGCTTCGCGGATCAGCCGGTCGGCGATCATCCGGCTGGTCACCTTGCTGCCATCGCGGCCGGCATAGGGCGAATCATTGACGGCAAAGGTCATCGACAGCGTCGGCGGGTCGATCGGCTGCGCGTGGAGCGGATCGGTGACCGAAATATCGGCGATGGTATCGGCAACGGTCGCCTTCGTCATTCCGGCCAGCGCGATGATGTCGCCCGCCTTGGCGATTTCGACCGGCACCCGCTCAAGGCCCTGAAAGGCAAATATCTTGGAGGCGCGGCCTTCCTCGACAACCTTGCCATCGGGGCTGAGGGCGCGGATCGGCGCGTTGAGCCTCAATGTCCCCGAAAGGATGCGGCCAGTCAGAATGCGGCCGACAAAGCTGTCACGATCGAGCAGCGACACCAGCATCTTGAACTCGCCGTCGGGGTCACCCACCGGCGGCGGCACATGCGCCACAATCGTTTCGAACAACGGCACCAGCGTGCCCGACCGCACATCGGCATCGCGGCCGGCATAGCCGTTGCGGCCCGACGCGAAGATCACCGGGAAATCGAGCTGCTCGTCGGTGGCTTCGAGCATGACGAACAGGTCGAAGACTTCATCGAGCACTTCCTGCGCGCGGGCATCGGGACGGTCGATCTTGTTGACGACGACGATCGGCCGGAGGCCCAAAGCCAAAGCTTTTCCGGTGACGAATTTGGTCTGCGGCATCGGGCCTTCGGCGGCATCAACCAGCAGCACGACGCCATCGACCATCGACAGGATGCGCTCGACTTCGCCGCCGAAATCGGCGTGGCCGGGCGTATCGACGATGTTGATATGGGTGGTTTCATTAATGGTCTTGTCGGTCCATTCGATCGACGTGCATTTGGCGAGAATGGTAATGCCGCGCTCTTTTTCCAGGTCGTTCGAATCCATCGCGCGCTCGGCGACGCGCTGGTTGTCGCGGAAAGTGCCCGACTGGCGGAACAGCTGGTCGACGAGCGTCGTCTTGCCATGATCGACGTGCGCGATGATCGCGATGTTGCGCAAGGGCATTGAAAAGTTCCTGATTGGGCGACGATACGGCAGGGATCGAGCACAACAGCCCGAACGCCAGATAAGCGCGGCCCCATAGCCGCTTTGACGCGCCGCAACAAGAAGCGCATTTCATCGGGCGGTCGGCAGTTGGCCGCGCCGATGGGCATTTCGCCGCAGCCCGTCATTGACACCGCATGGCCCCGGCGGCATCGATGCGCTGGATGGGCAGGCACAGCGCGGGCGCCGGAATGGCGATCCTGGCAGATATAAGGACAAGTTTGCGTGGAAGCGATTGAACCCGGCGCCCAGCGGACGGGGGCGCTTTTATCGGCGGCACGCGCGGCCGCAGGGATCGACCTTGTCGACCTGGCGCGCGAAAGCCGGGTGCCGCTGCGCCATCTGAAAGCCATCGAAGCCGATAGTCACGCCAGCCTGCCGGCGCTGCCGTACACGATCGGGTTCGTAAAAACCTTTGCCAAGGCAGTCGGGCTCGATGCCGAGGCGGTGGCGGCGCAGTTCCGCGCCGAAACCTCCAAAACCGCGCATGTGCCGACCGTGCCCAGCCTCGAACCGCTCGACGAGCGCCGCGTGCCGTCGCGGACGATCGTCATCGCCAGCGTCGCCCTCATCGCGCTGATCATCGCTGGCCTGTCGGCGTGGGGGGCAGGGGCCTTCGACCCGGCCCCGGCGGCGGCACCGGTTGTCGAGGCAGCACCCGAAGTTGCGCCCGAAGTCGCGGCGCCGGCGTCCGAAGCCCCGGCCGGCGATGTCGGCGTTGCACCGCTGGCGTCAGTTCCCGGCGCGCCGGGGCCACTGGCGGGCGCCGCCGGTGGCCCCGTTGTGCTGACCGCCAATGAGGACGTCTGGATCAAGGTTTACGATCAGGCGACCAAAGCCAGCGCCAAGATCGGCATTCTCAAGGCCGGCGAAAGTTTTCCCGTGCCGCTCGATCGGCCAGGGCTGCAACTATGGACCGGCAAGGCCGGCGCGATCACCGTCACGGTGGGCGGGCGCAAATTGCCGCCGCTGGGTGGCCCCGTAGAGACCGTTCGCGATGTCAGCCTGGCCGCCGCCGACCTGCTGGCCCGCGCCGCGACCACGCCCGCCGCGACCCCGCCCGCCACCGCCCCCGGAGTCTGACGATGCGTTTGGCTTTTTTCGTCACCGCGCTGTTGCTCACCGGCACCGCCCAAGCGCAGGACCTTGACCCGGTCCGCGTCGAAAAGCGCGTCGGCAAGCTCGAATCCGAATTGCGCGCTGTGCAGCGCAAGGTGTTCCCCGGCACCGATTCGCGCTTCTTCGAACCCGAAATCACCGCCCCCGCCGTGCCCCCGACGGCGGTGGTCGGCACGCCCGCAACCGCGCCGCTGAACGATCTCAGCGACCGTTTGGGCGAACTGGAGCGCCAGTTGCGCACGCTCACCGGCCAGGTCGAGGCAGATCAGTTCAAGCTGCGCCAGCTCGACGAGGCGCAGACCAAGCAGCGCGCCGATGTCGAATTTCGCCTGAACGCGCTGGAAACCGGGTCACGGCCGGCGCCGGCTGCCGCAGCGCTGCCGGCCCCCGCCGCCGATGCCCAGCCACCTCGGCCGGTCGCCGCTTCAAAACCCGCTGCCACCGCCGACGCCGCGTGGAAGCCCGCCTATGCCAACGCCGTGGCAAAGGACTGGCCCGCCACCGAAGCCGCGATGACAGCGTTCATCGCCGACTGGCCGAAATCCACGCGCCAGACCCAGGCGCAATATTGGCTCGGGCGCAGCCATGCCGAACGCGACCAGCACGCCCAGGCGGCGCGCGCCTTCCTGAAAGTCTATGAGACGGCACCGCGCAGCCCGCAGGCCCCCGACAGCCTGCTCGGTCTGGCCCAGGCGATGGTCGGCCTGAAAAAGCCCAAGGACGCCTGCCGCGTGCTCGGCGAGCTCGACAGCGTTTATGGCGAAAAGCTGACGCCCGATCAGAAGTCGGACGCTGCCGCCGCGCGCAAAAACGCCAAATGCGCAGGCTGAGCCTGGGCCGGCCATGCCATGCCTGATCCAACGCCCGATATCGCAGCGCTCCTCGCGGCGGCCCTCGGGCGGCCCTTGGGCGCCACCGAACGCCTCGCTGTCGCCGTGTCCGGCGGCGCCGACAGCCTGGCACTGCTCCACCTCGCCGCCTCCGCTTTCCCCTCCCGAACCACTGCGCTGACAGTCGATCACGGGTTGCGCGCTGCATCGGCAAGCGAAGCCGCCCACGTCGCCGACCTCTGTTCCACGATCAATATCCCGCACATCACCTTGCGCTGGGCCGGTGAAAAACCCCGCGCCAGCCTGCAAGCCGCCGCCCGTGCCGCGCGCTATGCCCTGATGGGGGATTGGTGCGCGTCGGCAAATGTCCCGCTCCTGCTCACCGCGCACCATGCCGACGACCAGGCCGAAACGCTGTTAATGCAGCTGCAACGCGGCAGTGGTACGGCGGGTTTGGCCGGCATTCGCGCCGCCCGGCCGCTGCTGCCGAGGGTCACGCTGGTACGGCCGTTGTTGCCGCTCCGCCGGTCCGCTCTCGCCGCCATCGCCCGAACCGCCGGCTGGACGGCCATCGACGACCCGTCGA
>JAYUUE010000066.1:0-1978 GCA_043754785.1 Polymorphobacter sp.
TTCGCCGCGCTTGTCCTTGGCGACCGGGATCTGATGTCGCTCGGCAAAGGCGATCAGCTGCTCGCGTGAGTGCAAATCCCATTCGCGCCATGGCGCGATGATGCGGATATCGGGCGCCAGCGCGTAATAACCGAGCTCGAACCGCACCTGGTCGTTGCCCTTGCCGGTGGCGCCGTGGGACACTGCGTCGGCGCCGACCTTTTTGGCGATCTCGATCTGCTTCTTGGCAATCAGCGGGCGGGCAATCGAGGTGCCGAGCAGGTAAAGGCCTTCGTAAAGCGCATTGGCGCGCATCATCGGGAACACATAATCGCGCACGAACTCCTCGCGCAAATCCTCGATGAAGATATGTTCGGGCTTGACCCCCATCAGCACCGCCTTCGCGCGGGCGGGTTCCAGCTCCTCGCCCTGGCCAAGGTCGGCGGTGAAGGTGACGACTTCGCAGCCATAGGTCTGTTGCAGCCATTTCAGGATGACCGAGGTATCGAGCCCGCCCGAATAAGCAAGGACGACACGGTTGACGGGGGCGGCAGCTTTGGTCACGGATATGGCTTTCTGTTGCTTGGCGGCGGCTATAGCGGTGCAGTGCGGTGATGGGAATATCGACGCGAACGCTCGGCAATCGGCGTGATCGTCACACCAGCCCCATGGCGATAATCAGCCGGCAATCGATAATGCATCCGGCGGTGCGGCGTTCGGTCAGGAAATCCATCAACCCGCCGAGTGGCACGATGTGGACGGTGATGTCTTCGCCGTTGATGCCGCCGCCATCGGCGACGCGCACCAGGTCCCAGGCGCGGAACAGTTCGAACATTTCCGACGACATGCCGGGGGAGGTGGCGAAGGTGCCAAGGCTTTCCCAGCTGTCGGCGAAATAGCCGGTTTCCTCGTGCAGCTCGCGCGCGGCAGCTGTGATTGCGGCTTCGCCGCCGGCGATCGCCGTATCGCCGCCGTCCGTATCGCCGATCAGTCCGGCCGGGAGCTCGATGCAGCGGTGGCCATGGGCCTGGCGGAACTGTTCCACGAGCACGATTTCGCGGGCGTCGGTGATGGCAAGGATGACGGCAGCGCCCATGGCGCCTATGCGGGCGGCATATTCCCAGGTGCCGGTCTTGTGGACTTCAAGGTATTTGCCTTGCCACTGGAGCGTCATGTCGGGCTCATGAAGGCCGTGCCGGTGCGCATCAACTGCGTCGCGATGGCGTATTTATGGACTTCGGTCGGGCCGTCATAGAGGCGGAAGCCGCGCATATCGCGAAAGATCATCTCCACAACCGTTTCGCCGGTGACGCCTATGCCGCCCAAAATCTGCACGCACCGGTCGGTGACCTTGAACAGCTCTTCCGACACAAAGGCCTTGACGATGCTGCTTTCGTGGCGGGCGCGCGTGTCGTTATCGAGCATCCAGGCGACATGGCGGATGGCGAGCCGGCTATGGTGCATGGCGATTTCATTGTCGGCGAGCATGAAATTGACGCCCTGGTGCTCGACGAGCGGCTTGCCGAAGGCTGTGCGGACGCGGGCATGTTCGAGGGCGATGTGCTGGCACCGCGCCGCCGCGCCGAGCCAGCGCATGGCGTGAGTAAGGCGCGCTGGCGCGAGGCGCATCTGGGCATAGCGCAGCGCGCTGCCGACTTCCCCCAGCACTTGGTCAGGCCCGAGGCGCAGCCCTTCGAAACGCACCACAGCATGCCCTTCGACATAGTTGCGGTCCATTGAATCCATGACACGCTCGATGTGGATTCCCGGCGTGTCGCCCTCGCAAAGGAACAGTGTCGGCCCCGATGGCCCGTGCGGATTTTCGGGCACGCGCGCCATGATGATCCAGGTCTTGGCGCCGTTGGCACCGGTGATCAGCCACTTCAGCCCGCTGATTTCATAGTCGTTGCCGTTAAAGACTGCGGTTGTCAGCAGCTGTGATGGGTCGCTGCCGGCACCACCGGGTTCGGTCATGGCGAACACCGAGCGGCGGTGGCCC
>JAYUUE010000067.1:0-1976 GCA_043754785.1 Polymorphobacter sp.
CTGGGCAATGGCATCCAGCCAGCGTTGCAGATGCGGCAGGCCTTCGGTTTCGATGCCCGACCATTTGGTGGTGCGAACCCAGCACCAGTTGGCGATATCGGCGATGCTGTAATCCCCCGCGACATATTTATGCGACGCCAGCTGGCGAACGAGCACCGCGAACAGCCGCCGACCTTCGCCTTGATAGCGAGCGATCGCGGCGGGGATCTTTTCGGGGCAATAACGAAAGAAGACATTGGCCTGGCCCATCATTGGACCGATGCCGCTCATCTGGAACATCAGCCACTGGATGACCTGGCTGCGAGCCTTGACCTCCGACGGCATCAGCAAGCCGGTCTTTTCCGCCAGATAAATCAGAATGGCGCCCGATTCGAATACCGGAAAGCCATCGTCGACAATGGCCGGCACGCGGCCATTCGGGTTGATGCGCAGATAATCGGGCGACTTTTGCTCACCATGCAGCAAATCGACCTTCACCACCGTGTACGGCAGCGCCATTTCTTCCAGCGTGACCGACGCCTTGTAGGCGTTGGGCGTGGCGGCCGTGTACAGCGTGATCGCCATCGCACTATCGCCGGGGCCGCTTCGGCAGCTTGCGCTTGCGCAGTCTCGCCGCGGGGACGGCTCATGGCGTTCGCTGTCCCGACGACAACGGCGGTGCGTCCGGAAGTGCGAGTTGCGGCGCCAAGCAGGCTGGGACGACTGCGGCGTGATCCAAACATCGTCATTGTGCCCGCTGATGGATGCAGACCGGACGCCATGGCGAAGCACAGGCGAGTTTACATCATTACGCCAGTAACAAAACCACCACTGTCATGGCTTCGCTGCGGAAGAAGGCGCGCCGGACGATGCCTTGGCCGGTGGGACGTCCCTGGTGCGCAACGCATCGGCCATGGCAGCATCGACATCGGTGACTGCTTTGGTGGCAACGTCGTTGTTTGCCACCTTGTCGGCGCTGTCGCTGCCACCGCCGCACCCTGCCAGCAGCAACAGGAGCGTGAACCAAAGGGCCTGTTTCGACATCATCGCCGCATAGCGCAGCGCCGTGCCGGGTGAAAGCTATTTGGGGGAGGGTGCGTCAGGTGCGGCGGTAACCGACGCCGGTGCAACCGGATCGCTGTCATCCTCCGCCTCCGGCGGCAGATTGCCATCGTAAATCGCGTTGCGGCGGTTCTGGAGATATACCGATTTGACCAAAGTATATTCATCCAGGCTGTCAGCGAGAAGGGCATCGCCGCCATCATCGCTGAGCCGGGCGCGGAAGTTGATCAACCGCGTCGCGATCTGCCCGGCCCGCCAGTAAAGGCTGGGGCTGAATGCCGCGTTTCGGGCAAAATCGGCCGGATCGAGCAACACGTCGGCTGCTAGTCCGAAGCTGTCACGCAGCGTCGCCGGGCCAAACACCGGCAGTACGACATAGGGGCCGGACTGGATGCCCCACATGGCGAACGTCTGTCCGAAATCCTCCCGCTCCTGCGGGCGATCGAGATCGGTAGCGACATCGGCGAGGCCGCCGACACCCAGGGCGGTGTTGAGGATCAACCGATCAAGCGTGCGGAACGCCTGCGAAATCTTGCCTTGCAGCACGGCGTTGAGCAGGTTCGCCGGCTCGCCATAGTTGCTGTAGACATTGGTGATGCCATGCCGCGCCGCCTTTGGCACAACGGCGCGATAGGTATTGGCGACAGGTCTGAGTACCGCGCCGTCAAGATTTTTGTTGAAGGCATAGATGCGACGGTTGGTGCCTTCCCAGCGGTCAGCCTCAGCGACCTCGAAGCCGCCAGCATGGGGAGTCGTGCAACCCGAAACGATCGGCAACACGGAAAAAGCGATGCCCAGCATGGGAACTGGACGCAAGCGGATACAAGAGAACATCGCCTTTATCTTTGCCCGGTTTACGCAGCGCGCACAACCGTGACCATGCGTTTCCCTTGACACATATAAAGATATCTTTATGTCCTACAAACCATGGAGCC
>JAYUUE010000068.1:0-1976 GCA_043754785.1 Polymorphobacter sp.
CCGCTGGCGATGCTGACGCCGGCGCCGAAGACGACAAAGGGCTCGATGGTGACATCGGCGGCGATGCGGGTGTCATGGGCGAAGAAGACGCTGTCTGGATCGATCAGCGTCACGCCATCGGCCATGGCGGCGACGCGGCGGCGGGCCTGCCATGCGGCTTCGAGCGCTGCGAGTTCTGCGCGGCTGTTGACGCCGGCCACCTCGCTGGCATCGGTTTCGATGACGCGCGCGGTGCCGCCATCGGCGATGAGCAGCCCGATGATGTCGGGCAGATAATATTCGCCAGCGGCGTTATCGTTGTCGACCCGGGCGAGGAGCGCGAACAGCGCCTCGGCGCGCACCGCCATCAAGCCGGAATTGCAGAGCGTGACCGCCCGTTCTTCGGCTTTTGCGTCCTTGAATTCGACCATTTTGACGACTGTGTCGCCAGCGGCGATGATGCGGCCATAGGCGGCGGGGTCGGCGGGGCGAAAGCCGAGGACGACGGCGCCAACGTCACCGGTCAGGGCATCGCGCAGTCGAGCCATGGTGGCGGCGGTGACGAGCGGCGCATCGCCATAAAGGATCAGCACGTCACCGCAAAAGCCGGCCAGGGCCGCCTCGGCCTGTTGCACGGCGTGCCCGGTGCCGAGCTGCGGCGACTGGACGGCGATGGCGGCGCCACGGGGCGCCATCGCCGCCTCGACTTGCTCGCGGCGGGCTCCGACGACGACAACGGTGCGTTCGGGCGAAAGTGCCGCCAGACTGTCAACAAGATGCAACAGCATCGGCTTACCAGCGATCGGATGCAGGACCTTGTGCAGCGACGATTTCATCCGCGTGCCTTGGCCGGCGGCGAGGATGATGGCGGCAAGCGGGCGGGGCGGGTTCACGCGGCGAGCCCTGCCATATCGGCGCCCAAGTTAAAAGCATTGCGTTCCGCCATGGCATCCCGCCATGTTCCCCCGATGACTCGTCTGCCTGCAACCATCGTCTTCGACCTCGACGGCACGCTCGTCGATACGGCGCCTGACCTGTGCGCGGCGCTCAACAATGCGCTTGGCGTGCTTTGGCGGCCGCCCGTGCCGGCGGCGGACGTGCGCCACATGGTCGGCCATGGCGCGCGCAAGTTGCTGGAGCGCGGGCTGGCGGCGTCCGGGGTATCGACACCGGAGCTGGTCGAGGCGGGCGTGCCGGCGTTCCTCAGCTTTTATGCAGCGCATATCGCCGATGGGTCGCGGCCCTATCCGGGAGTGGAGACGGCGCTCGATGCGCTGGCCGCCGCCGGGTGCAGGCTGGCGATCTGCACCAACAAGCCGGCGCTGTTGTCGGCAGCGCTGGTGACGGCGCTGGGTTGGGACGGGCGCTTCAGCGCCAATCTGGGGTTCGATTCGGTGCCGGCGCCAAAGCCCGATCCGGGGCATTTGCTGGCAGCAATCGAAGCGGCGGGTGGTGACCGAACGACCACGGTGTTCGTCGGCGATTCGATCACCGATACCCTCACCGCGCAGGCGGCCAAGGTGCCGGTCATCGCCGTCAGCTTTGGCTTTTCCGATCGGCCGGCGGCGGAACTGGGTGCCGATATCGTCATCGATCACTATGATGCGCTGTTGCCGGCGCTGCGGCGGCTGGCGCGGTGACGCCGGGCGTGTCGTTGGTGCTGCTGGCACTCGCCGCGCTGCTGGTCGGCGTGTTCATCGGTCGGCGGATGCGCGCTGAGCCTGAACCGCTGGTCGCCCTGCCGCCGCCGCCGCCGCCGCCGCCGCCGCGTGACATCATCGGTATCGAAACGCTTGTCGATCCGGCGTTGATCGTCGAAGGCTTTACCGCGGTCGCCGCCAATGCCGGCGCGCGAACGTTGTTCGGTGATCGGGTTGCTGGCAGCGATTTGCGGCTGACATTGCGCCATCCGCTGGTGCTCGACACGCTGGTCGAGGCGCGCGGGCCGGCTGGCCGGTCGAGCCGCGAAGTCGTCGGGCTGGGCAACGGTTCGGGGG
>JAYUUE010000069.1:0-1967 GCA_043754785.1 Polymorphobacter sp.
GTCGCACTCGCGGTGTTGCTGGCGGGTGGGTCGGCTCCGGCGCTGGCTGGGGCGGTAACGGCCGATGCCATGGCGGATGCCGGTGCGTTGCATGTCGACGTGTCGCCGGAGATCATCGTAACGGCGCCGTTCGCGCGGGATCGGTCCACGGCGCTGTCGGGGGTGACGATTCTGCAAGGGTCCGAGCTCACCCGGCAGCTGCGCAGCACGATCGGCGACACGCTATCGCGGCAGCCGGGGGTGAGTTCGACGAGTTTCGGGCCCAACGCCTCACGGCCGATCCTGCGCGGATTTCAGGGTGAACGGGTGCGCATCCTCAGCGATGGCATCGGCAGTTTCGACGTGTCGAACACCTCGGTCGATCACGCCGTCATCATCAACCCGCAGTTCGCCGATCGCATCGAGATCCTGCGCGGGCCGGCGTCTCTGATGTATGGGTCGTCGGCCATCGGCGGCGTCGTCAACGTCATCGACAAGCGAATTCCGCGCGCAGTGCCCAATGAGCCCGTCCACCTTGATGTGCTCGGCAACTATGGTTCGGCAGCCAAGGAACGCTCGGGCGCCGCGGTTATCGAAGTGCCGGTGCTGGACCATATCGTGCTTCATGCCGATGCCAGCTACAGCAGGACCGATGATCTTAAGATCGGCGGCTTCGTGCTTTCGGGCCCGGCGCGTGCGGCGGCGCTGGCCAGCCCGTTTCCGGCGGCGCGGGCGCTGGCAGGGCTTGCGGGGCGGTTGTCCAACACCGCTTCCGAAACCTGGAATGTTGGCGCCGGGGCGGCCTACATCGATGCCAACGGTAGTCTGGGGATCGGCTATGGCCATTATGATAGCCTGTATGGCGTCCCGGCGCGCTTCGATACGACGACGGGTGACGGCGAAAACGTTCGGCTCAAGGTCAAGCAGGATCGCTTCGATGCGCGCAGCGAAATCAAGGTCGGCGGTGATGTGATCGACACAATCAAGGTCCGCGCCGGCTATGCCAACTACCGTCATTCCGAAATCGCCGAAGATGGCACCATCGGCACGACCTTTTATAATCAGGGGCTGGAAGGGCGGGCTGAAGTGAGCCAGGCGAAGCGCGCCATCGGCTCTGGTACATGGCGCGGCGGCACTGGGGTGCAGCTGTTCACCCGCGACTTCAATGTCATCGGCAACGAGGCCTTCATCCCGCGCAACCAGACGGTGCAGCTGGGGGCGTTCACGTTGCAGGAGTTCGATTTCGGCGCGTTGAAGACAGAATTTGCCGGACGTTACGAGAATGCCAACGTCAAAGCATCGGTCGGTGACTTTCGCGGCAGCCTGGTGTTCGTCAATCGGACGTTAGATCTGTTCTCGGGCTCGGCCGGTGCCAGCTATGGGCTGGTCGGGGATTGGCGCATCGGGGTGAACCTGTCGCACACCGAGCGCAGCCCGGCAGCGGAGGAATTGCTGGCCAATGGCCCCCATGCCGGAACGCAAGCCTATGAAATCGGCGACCCGAACTTCGTCAAGGAGAGCGCCAATGGTGCGGAACTGGTGCTGCGCGGCAAGGGGGAGGGCTATCATTTCGAAGCGTCGGTGTATTTCAACCGCTTCAGCAATTACATTTATGAGGAACAAACGGGTGCGGTGATCGACAATCTGCCGGTGTTCAAGAACCGTCAGGCCTCGGCGCGCTATGTCGGCGCCGAAGCGCAGGGCGATATCACCGTAGCGCGCTTTGGCGACGTGGATTTGAAGGTCGACGCGCTGGCGGATTACACCGATGCGAAATTGCTGGGTGGGTTGGGGCCGGTGCCGCGGATCCCGCCGTTCCGCGTACTCGCCGGGGCGTCGCTGACCGGCGGCAACTGGGATGCGCGCGCCGAAGTCGAGCACGCCAGCCGCCAAACCCGCGTGGCATCGTTTGAAACTGAAACAGCAGGGTTCACCCTGGTCAATGCCGCTTTCAGCTTTCGGCCATTCGCCGGCCGCCAGGATACGGC
>JAYUUE010000070.1:0-5758 GCA_043754785.1 Polymorphobacter sp.
GGCCGGCCGATCAGCATCGCGGCGATTTGCGCCGACATTCTGGCGCGAACGCTCGAGCGTTGCGCGGTCAAGACCGAGATTCTGGGCTTCACGACTCGCGCCTGGAAGGGCGGCCAGGCGCGCGAAAAGTGGCTGGCCGACAATCGCCCGGTCAAGCCCGGCCGGCTGAATGATCTGCGCCATATCATCTATAAACAGGCCGATGCGCCGTGGCGCCGGGCGCGCAAGAACCTGGGGCTGATGATGCGCGAGGGGTTGCTCAAGGAAAATATCGACGGCGAGGCGCTGCTATGGGCGCATGATCGCCTGCTGGCGCGGCGCGAGGACCGGCGCATTCTGATGGTGATTTCCGATGGCGCACCGGTCGATGACTCGACTTTGAGCGTCAACACCGGCAATTATCTGGAGCGGCATCTGCGGCAAGTGATCAAATATATCGAAGCCAAGTCGCCAGTCGAGCTGATCGCCATCGGTATCGGCCATGACGTGACGCGCTATTATGCCAAGGCGGTGACGATCATGGACGCCGAACAATTGGGCGGGACGATCATCGACCAGCTGGCGTCGCTGTTCGAAAATAGTCCGCGCGGGCGGAAATAGGCGCTGCGTGCCGGCAATCCACCTTGCTGGCACCTACACCCGCCGTGTTGGCGCCAGCTTGGCGCGCATCCGCGAGAATGTTCTCGACTGGGAACATCTGCCGGCGCTGCATGGCAGCAGCTTCGCCGCGTGCGACCTGATCGACTGCGACGCCGACGGTTGGCGGGTGCGGATCGTCAACAAGGGCAGTGACCGCCCACAGCTGCTGAAGCTGTTCATGGCAGCCGACACGAGCGGCTACCGTGTGCTGACCGAGGCCGGGACGGGGGCGGGAAGCGAAATCCGTGTCGCGCTGACGCCGTTGGCGCCGCATGCAACCGATATCATCGTCGAATATCATGTGCCCGAGGCCGACCCGGCACGGCGGGCAGTGATCGGCAGGGGTTTCGTCGCCGTCTACGAACAGCTGTGGGACGAGGATGAAGCGATGATGCAGGCGCGCGAGGCGGCGCTGACGCCGCGTGCCAAGGCACCAATGCGGGTCGATTTCGGCCCCGAAGCGGCGCTGCAACTGCCGCTGGTGTTCGATCTGGGCGGCGGGCGCTTCCGGTTGATCCGCCATCATGGTGGACTGGTCGCGCATAGCCTGGCCTGCCCGCACTGGCTGGGGCCGCTCGATGGACTGGTCGACGCCGCTGGTTGCGTGACGTGCCCGTGGCACGGCTATCGCTTCGATGTGGTGACCGGACGCAGTGCCGATGGGCGCGCGCTGCGGTTGGCGCCTGCCCCTACCATTCGCTGCGAGGCTGGCCGGGTGATCGCGTGCGCGTAAGCCTGTTCACCCGCTGGCCCGAGGCGGGCAAGGCCAAGACACGGCTGATCCCGGCATTGGGGGCGCAAGGCGCGGCGGACCTGCACCGGCGGTTGACCGAGCGGACGGTGGGCGTTGTGCAGGCGGCGGGGCTGGCGCTCGAAGTGCGGTCGACGGGGGCGGATGTCGGGCAGTTCCGGGCCTGGCTGGGGGCCGAAACCGTGGTCGATCAGGGTGCTGGCGACCTCGGAATGCGGTTGGCGCGCGCCGCAGCGGCGTTGCCGGTGCTGTTGCTGGGAGCCGATATTCCCGGATTGACCCCCGAACATTTGATTTTGGCGGTGGAAGCGCTGCGCAAGGCCCCGGCAGTCGTGGGGCCAGCGGCAGATGGCGGCTATTGGGTGCTGGGTTTATCGCAGGCAGTGCCGGGGGTGTTCGACGGGATCGCGTGGGGCACGAGTGGCGTTCTTGCGGCGACGCTGGCGCGATTGCCGGCGGAAACGGTGCGTTTGACGACACTTTCCGACCTCGATACCCCCGACGACCTGCTGTGTTGGCCGGACATTTGATCGCCATCGTCATTCCGATGCTGGACGAAGCGCCGCAACTGGCACGGCTGGCGCGGTGCCTGGCGGCACTGGAGCCGCCGCCAGACGAGGTGGTGGTGGTCGATGGCGGCAGTGGTGATGACAGTGTGGCGGTGGCGCAGGCGCTGGGATTGCGGGTGATAACTTCGCCGCCGGGGCGCGCGCGGCAGTGCAATGCCGGGGTAGCAGCGACCGGCGCCCTGTTCGTGATGGTGCTGCACGCCGACACCTGGCTGCCCGACGATGCGATGGCGGTGGTGCATGCGACCTTTGCCGACCCTCGCATCAATCTCGCAGGCTTCACCGCGATACTGGCAGGTGCGCAAAAAACCCGCTGGGTGACGAGTGCGCACAACTGGCTGAAGACCTTTTATGCGCCACTGATCTTTCGCCCGCACCTGTTCGTGCGCGGTGGCCGGCTGTTATTCGGTGACCATGCGATGTTCTTCCGCCGGGCAGACTTCGAGGCCGTGGGCGGGTTCGATGCCGACATGATGGTGATGGAGGAGGCCGACCTGTGCGTGCGCATGGCGCGATTGGGGCGTACGCGGCTGGTCAACCGCATCGTCATCACCTCCGATCGCCGCGTGGCGAAGTGGGGTGAATGGCAGGCAAACTGGGTGTATCTGAAGGTCGGAGTGCGCTGGGGGCTGGGAATCAGGCCGAAGTCGCTGGGGGCGCTGTATCCTGACGTGCGTTGAGCCGTCTCGGGGTCACGAATTTCTGCGCAATGGCAAAGGCGATCAGGCGGTCGAGCCAGGCGCGATCGGTGGCAGGGCATGGCGGCACAAGGGCTGCGGCGGTCGTGGTATCAAAGGTCGGCGCGCGCAAAAGATAGCGGGTGTAGAGCGCGGCGGCAGCAGCGTGATAGCGGCGTTCGGTGGCGGGCAGCGCTTCGGGCACGAAATCCGATGGCGCGACGAAGCGCGGGGCCCCCAATCCTGGTACCGCGGCGATGGCTTGTCCGAGGTGTTGCAATGGTGTTGCGGTGGTGCCGACGAGGTGAAGCGTCCGGCCTTCGGCGCGCGCAAAATCTTCCACCATGGCCACGAGGCCAGTGCAGACATGGTTGATCGGCACCAGATCGAGGCTGGCGCCGGGTGCTGCGGGCAGGGTGTGCACGCGGCGCTCCGCGATGAGTTTGAAGATCATGTAGATATTTTCAAAGCGGCTGGTGGCGCCGCTGGTGGAGTCGCCGACCACCACCGACGGCCGGGCGATGGCGAAACGCGTGCCCGAACTACGGACAATGGCTTCGGCGGCGGCCTTGCTGGCCTCGTAACCGTTGACGAACGCGGTGCCGGTGCTGGTTTCCAGGATGCGGCCATCGCCGGTGCCGCAGACATAGGCCGTCGACACCTGGATCATCGGGATGCCGAACGCAGCGACGTTGGCGGTGCCGGCGATGTTGACGGCGCGATACAGGCTCTCGGGCGCGCCGAAGGCGGTGACGGCGGCGCTGTGGATGATGAGATCGACGTCGAGGACAGCCGCCAGCCCGAGCCCAGCCTGGGTGACATCGCCGGGCAGCAAGGTGACGCCCTGCACCGGTTGCCGATCATTGCCGGTCACCGCGTGGGCGCGGTGGACCAGCGCCGTCACGGCGTGGCCGCGCACCACCAGCCGCGCGCAGACTTCGCCACCGATCAGCCCGGCGGCACCGGTGACAAGGATGCGCATCAGCGTTGCGCCATCGGGGCTTGTGTCTGTATTCCCATCATCGACCAGCCATAGCGGGGAGCCGCCGCCATCACCACTGCCTCGCCGTTTGCGGTCACCGCGCCGCCCCTTGACCCGGACAAGTTCCGCGACCCGGCGCTGACGGCGAAGGGGGAGCCGCGTGCGACCGTGGCGCTGGCGGGGCTGGAAACATTGTGGTTCAACACCGGCACATTGTGCAATCTGGCGTGCATGACCTGCTATATCGAAAGCTCCCCGACCAACGATGCGCTGGCCTATCTGACGCTCGCCGATGTCACCGCATATCTCGATGAAATCGCCCGCGACGATCTGCCGGTGCGCGAAATCGGCTTTACCGGTGGCGAACCGTTCATGAACCGCGACATGCCGGCGATGATCGCCCTCAGCCAGGCGCGCGGCTTCGAAACGCTGGTATTGACCAACGCCATGCGGCCGCTGCGACGCTTCGAGGCAGCGCTGCTGGCGTTACCGCGCGAGCGGCTGACCTTGCGCGTCAGCCTCGATCATTACACGTCTGTGGTGCATGAGGCCGAGCGCGGGGCGGGGAGTTTCGCCATTGCGTTGGATGGCATTGGCTGGCTGGCGGCGAATGGGTTTGCGCTGGCCCTTGCCGGGCGGCACCTGGAAGGTGAGAGCGAGGCGACCGCCCGTGCCGGCTATGCCGCGCTGTTCGCCGAACTCGGACTCAGCCTGCCGCCGCTGGTGCTGTTTCCAGAGATGGACGCCGGCGCCGATGTGCCGGAAATCACCACGGCGTGCTGGGGGATATTGAACGTCGCGCCGCAATCGCTGATGTGTGCATCGTCGCGGATGGTGGTGCGGCGCCGCGGCGCTGTGGCACCTGTGGTGCTGGCCTGCACCCTACTCGCCTATGATCCGCAGTTCGAACTTGGCGCGACACTGGTGGCGGCATCACGACCGGTGGCGCTCAACCACCCGCATTGCGCCCGGTTCTGCGTGCTTGGCGGGGCGAGTTGTGCGTGACGGTTCGGCGCGATGTCAGAGGAAGCAAGGCCTTCGGCGATGGGAACAACCGCCGGACGCCCGTTCCGGGCTGCGACAAAAATCTATAAAACGTGGAAAACATACAGCAGAATGATGATCGGGATCGGAATGCCGACCGCCCACAGGATACAGCCCTTGCCCATCGTACGAGTTCCCTTTTGCCAATGTTCATGCGGTTAACCGATCCGGGGGGGCGCCGGTTCCCGTTGATTTTGTGGGACGCCTGTAACTAAGCCCAGTGGCGCCGCGCGGCGCGTGCCGGCAATCAGGGGGCGGCCGAACTGCCACGGGGTACACCGCGATGAACTTTGACCTGAGCGAAGACCAGGCGCTGTTGAAAGCGGCGGTCGAGCGTTTCGTCGCCGATGCTTATGGCGGCGATCTCGCGGCGCGGCGGGCGGCGCGGGCGACGTCGGCGGGGTTTTCGGCGACAAATTACGCCCGGCTGGCCGATACCGGCGTGCTGGCGCTGCCGGTATCGGTGGCGAACGGCGGCCTCGGCGGCGGCGGGACCGAAGTGATGGTGGTGATGGAAGCGCTGGGGCGGGGCCTTGTCGCCGAGCCGGTGCTGGAGGCGCTGATCGCCGCGCTGTTGCTCGATGGTGCCGGGCGCGAGGCCGAACTGGTGCCGTTGATGGCGGGGCGCAAGCTGGTGGTGCTGGCGCATGGCGAGCGCGCCGCAAGGTACAACCTTGGCTATGTGGCGACAAGCGCGAAGTCGAGTGGCGGCGGGGTGACAATCAATGGCGCCAAGACGGCGGTGCTGGCCGGCGGTGCCGCCGACACGCTGATCGTTTCGGCGCGCGAGAGCGGCGCGGCGGACGGTCCGGGCGCGGGGTTTTGGCTGGTGTCCGCCGACGCGCCGGGGGTCGATGCGCGCGCCTATCGCCTGTCAGACGGATCGGTGGCGGCGGAAATCAGTTTCCGCGATGTCTGGGTGCCGGCGAGCGCCTGGCTGGGCGGCACCGCCGACCTGTTGCCGCCGGTGGTGGCGCGCGGGCGGCTGGCGGCGGCGGCGGAAATGCTGGGGCTGATGACGCTGCTGTTCGACACGACTCTCGCCTATGTGAAAACGCGCACGCAATTCGGCCAGCCGCTGGGGGCGTTCCAGGTC
>JAYUUE010000071.1:0-5742 GCA_043754785.1 Polymorphobacter sp.
GCAGCGGCAAATCCGGCACCGGCATTTCGGTCGTCAACACCCATAATGGAAATGCCAGTAACGGCACCCGCCTGCGCCGCGCCGCCGCCTGCGCGATAAAATAGGCGGCGCGGTGATCGGGATGCGGATCGTCCCGCCAGCATGTCACCAGAAGGTCGGCCGCCGGGATAGCCACGCCTGCCCCCGGATGATCGCCAAGCGCCCCGTCCGGGGCATCGGCGAATATTACGGTCGCCACACCCAGCGTGGCCGCCGCCGCCCGCAACTCGCGTCGTCGCTGCTGCGCCAGCCGCGCCGGCGGCCAGCTGCGTGATCCCGGATGCGATCCGGCGCCATCGGTCAACACCGTCGCCGTCACCGTCACGCCACGCGCCGCAGCTGCCGCGATCAAGCCACCACACCCCAATGTTTCATCGTCGGCATGGGGCACGACGACGCCAAGTGTCCGCGCATCCCCAAGAACATCGCCAATCGTAACTGGCCGCGCAGCGGCATGCCACCGCGCCAGCGCAGTGTCGCGACCCGCTCCCGAGTCGCTACCTGCAGAATTTTGCCGGAACGTCTGCGCTGATCGAGAGTTGACCATCCATGCGAAACCCTTCTGAAACGCGGCAGGTTCCGGCTGAACAGCCCGATCCGGTTACCGCAGCCGTCGATGTCGCCGGCATCGCCGCCGCATTGGCGGCGCGCCGCGATAGCGACGGCAGCGTGCCCGACATCGAAATCGCTGCTTTGGCTGACACGGGCCTGCTTCACGCGCCGCTGCCGCTCGCCTGGGGCGGAAAAGCGCTCGGCGCTGGGCCAGCGGGTGGCGAAATGCTGCGCAGCGTGCTGCGTATCATCGGCGGCGGATCGCTGGCGCTCGGGCGGCTAAACGAAGGCCATGTCAACGCGGTTTGCCTCGCAATGCGTTATGGCAATGCCGGCCATTTGCGACTGTTGAACGCTGAGGCCGTTGCCGGGCGGCTGTCAGCGGTGTGGAATGCCCAAACCGGCGACGGTCTCCACCTCGATGGCGATACGCTGATCGGCGGCAAGATCTACACATCCGGCCTCGGCATCGTGCGCCGTCCGGTGTCGGCGCCGATGCGCCGCGGCGATGTCGTCATGGTAATTCCCGATGTCGCAACCGCGCGCGGCGACCTTTCCGCCTGGACCCCGCTCGGGATGAGGGCGTCGTTGACCGGCGCGGCAGACTTTACCGGCATCACCATCGCGCCGGCGGACATCATCGGCGGCGCGGGTGATTATTACCGGGCGCCGTTGTTCGCCGGGGGTGCCTGGCGGGTGCTGGCGGTGCAACTGGGCGCGCTCGAACAATTGTTGGCGCTCTATCGGACCCAGATGAAAACGCGCGGTCGGGACGCCGATCCGATCCAGCGAGCGCGATTTGGTGACGCAGCGGCGCCGCTGGAAACCCGTCGGCTATGGACTGCGCGCGCTGCGGCGATCGTCGCGGACGCTGCGCAGGACCCCGGCGCCGTCGATGCTCTTGTCAATTTCGCCCGGCATGAATTCGAGCGCGCGGCGCTGGCGATCATCGAGCGGGTAGAACGCGGCATCGGCCTTTCGGCGATGTTGCGGCCAGATCCGGTCGAGCGCATCGTCCGCGATCTCACCACCTATCTGCGCCAGCCGTTCCCCGATGTGGCGCTCGATGCCGCTGCCGGCTGGGCGCTGGCGGAGCGGCCGGCCCATCTCGACATCGGCGCTGCCTGATGGGCAGCCTGCCGCCGGCTTATTTCGACGCGCTTTACGGCGACAACCCCGACCCATGGGGCTTTGCCAGCAGCGACTATGAAGCCGCAAAGTATGCAGCGACAATGGCCGCCCTGCCCCGCGCGCGTTATGCGTCGGCGCTGGAAATCGGCTGCTCGATCGGGGTGCTGACCAGTGCGCTGGCGGAGCGCTGCGACGCGGTGATGGCCGTCGACGTCGCCGACAGCGCGCTGGAACAGGCGCGGGTGCGCAATGCCCGCCACCCGCACGTCCGCTTCGCCAATCAGCAGTTTCCGGCCGCGGTCCCGGACGGCAGCTTCGATCTGATCGTATTTTCCGAGGTGCTCTATTATCTCGACAGGGCAACCCTCGTCGATGCGGCGCTGACGACGCTGGTGCTAGCGATGCTGGATGCGCATATCTTGCTTGTTCACTGGCTCGGCCCGACGCCCGATTACCCCCTTAACGGCGATCAGGCCGCCGACGATTTCATTGCGGCACTGGCTCCCGATGCGAAGCGGGTGTTGCAGCAGCGTCAGCCGCAATACCGGATCGATCTGCTGCATATCTGAGCATCAGCGCCAGCCCGTCGGTTTCGGCTGGCAGACCAGCGAGCGACACGCGCTGCGGCGCCAACGCCGGGCTGCGCGCTTCATGGTCGGCCCAATAAGCGCCGAAGCTGCCGGCCTGGCCCGATGCCGTTTCCAACCATGCCCGCCGCGCCGCACCGCGCTGTGCCGCGCGCGCCCAGGTCAGCGCTGCGGGCTCCAGCCAGAAATCGGCAAGCGCCGCGCGGTCTTCGCTATACTGTGCCATCAAATCGGCGAATCCGCCCGGCGCCCGGCCATCGCTGCGCGCCGATGTCAGCACCCTTACGGCCTCTGAATCCCGGATACGGGCCCCATGCCGCAACAACACCGCGTGCAGGGCGCGATCTTCGGCAAGGGCCACTGCTGGTGACCCGCCCACTGCCGCCAGCATCGTGGCGCGCACCGCCAGATTGGCGCCCCAGCACCAGATATGGTTGGGAAAAGCGTCGTGCGGCAGCGGGTCGAGATGCGCCGACACGCGCACCGTCATTTCGGCATAGGCGGCCTCGTCGGCGCGCGCCCGTGCCAGCGCCGCCGGCATCGGTTCATCGATATCGATGGCGCCGCACACCGCATCGATCGGCGCTGCAAACGCCGCTTTCAGCGCCGCCAGCCACTGCGGCGTGACCCGACTGTCGGCATCGGTGCCGGCAATGATAGCGTCACTAAACCCCGACGCCGCCGTGAACGCCAGCGCTGCATCGGTGGCGCCGCGCCGGGCGTGGTCGATATGCGCCGCATCGGGCGGCAGATCGGCGGCGATAACATAACCTGCAACGGGAACGGCATCTCCTGCGCCTGCGCCGCAAATATAGTATCATCGGTGCAATTGTTGGCGAACACCGTGACGCCGGCGATGCTGTGGCGCGCGCCGGGTTGCGCCGCCAGCGCCGCAAGGCAAGCGCCGATACGGTCCGCCTCGTTGCGCGCTGGGATGGCGACGATGACAGGCAGCGCCGTCATGCGGCATCGGCACAGGCAATGTCGGAGAGGAATCGCGCCACCTGCGCCCTGACTTCGTGCGCCAGCGGGGCATAGGGATGCCGCGCTATGCCGGGGCCATGCCCGTCAAACAAGCCGTTTTCGCAATGGCGATTGTCGTCCCAGCCGAGATGACTGATAATCTGATAAAGGCAAATGCCGCCGACCGCTGTGCCACTTTCCGCCGCCTGCCGCACTTGATCGCAGACATAGTGCAGCCATTGCGGCCGAAACACTCCCTCGGTGCCGGTTTCGGCGATATACAGCGGCCGGTCATAACGCGCTGCCACATCGGCAAGCATCCGATGCAGCGGCCGATGCAGCCAATCACCAAGGAACACGGTACGACCGCCGTCGATCCACTGATTGTTGTAATAGTAGTTCACCCCGATGATATCGACGGCGCCATCATGGCCACCCAGCGCCGGTGCCGTGCGACCGAGAAGCATATCGAGCGCTTCGAACTGGCTGGCGTTGTGGACCGCCGCCCGTTCCATCGCCGCGTCGCTGCGGTCGCTCGGCAGGACATGGATCAACGGTTCGGCACAGGCGACCCGCGCACGGCGGTCAACTGTGCGCACCGCGTCGCCAGCAGCCAGCGCGGCGCGCACCAGCTGCCGCTTCAGGGCGTCGCCGCGGCCGCGGGCAAACGGGTTCAACCCGCCGGCATCGCCGCCGGCAAACGCCCAGAAGCTGATTTCGTTGACCGGGGTGAAAACCGGCGGTGCATCGGTTTTGCTGGCAATGACTCGCGCCGCCGCAGCGGCGAACGCTGCAAAGCGATCGACAAAGCGTGTCGAGAACACGTCGACGCCAGTGGGTAGGCCATAATGCAGCAAATCCCACACCACCGTCATTTCGGCATCACGTGCAGCGCGCAGCATCGGCAGGAAGCTGCTCCAATCATATTGCCCAAGCCGTCGTTCGATCAGATGCCAGCGCAGCCCATCGCGCGCTGCGCCGATTCCATGCGTCTTCAGCAGCGCATAGTCCTCGACCGCGCGGGCATCATGGCCGGTCGAGGCGGTGATATCGAGGCGCTTGCCGCTGGCCAGCTTGTGCGCCGCGCACTCGAAGCCGCTCATCAGCATCGATCCGAACAGCGCGCTCATGCCGCCGCCAGATCCTCGCCGGCACCGGCTTGCAGCGGCATCGCCACGTCGATGCGCCGGAAGGTCGCCAGCGCCTGCCCGGTGACCTGATCCATGTTGTAATACCGAAAAGTCGCCAGCCGCCCGACGAACCAGACATCGGGCGTGGCCGCCGCCAGCGACTCGTAACGCTTGAACATCGCAGCGCTCTCCGGGTGGAGGATCGGATAATAGGGATCACCTTCGGCCGCCGGATACTCGCGGGTAATCGCCGTATGCGGATGCATTTGCCCAGTCATGTGCTTGTATTCGCTGATCCGAGTGAAGCCTTCCGTCTGCGGATAATTGGTGGTGCCCGTCGGGAGCGCCCATTCCTGGTCGAGCGTTTCATGGTCGAAGCGCAGCGACCGATACGGCAATTTGCCGAAGCGAAAATCGAAATATTCGTCGATGGGACCGGTGTAGATCACCCGCCTGGGCGGAATGCTCGCCGCGACATCGCGGTAATCGGTACCCAGCATCACCGTGATGTTCGGGTGATCGAGCATCGCCTCGAACATCCGTGTATAGCCATTGGCCGGCATGCACTGATAAGTATCGGTGAAATACCGGTCGTCGCGATCGGTGCGGATCGGCACGCGCGCGGTGATCGATTTGTCGAGCTGCGACGGGTCAAGGCCCCATTGCTTGCGCGTATATCCCTGGAAGAATTTTTCATAAAGTTCGCGCCCGACGACCGAGACCACAACGTCTTGCGAGGTTTTGACGATCTCGACCTTTTCCGCCCGTTCGGCAAACCAGTCGGCCAATTCCGCGCTGGTCAGGTTGAGCCCATAAAGCGTGTTGATCGTGTCCAGATTGATCGGGATCGGCACCAGCATCCCGTCAACCCGGCCGACGACGCGGTGTTCATACGGCCGCGATGCGGTAAACTGCGAAAGATAATCCAGGATCGGCCGCGCGTTGGTTTGGAAGACATGCGGCCCATATTGATGGATCAACAAGCCGGCATCATTGTAGCGGTCATGGGCGTTGCCGGCAATGTGATGGCGCCGATCGACCACCAGCACGCTTTCGCCGCGCTGCGACGCCAGGCGCTCCGCCAGCACGGCGCCAGCGAAGCCCGCGCCGACGATCATCCAGTCATACACCTTCTGCCTCCATGGCGACCTTGACCATCGCCGCATCGCGCATCAACGCGCGCATGGCCGACCAGGTCTCGTCCCAGCTGTTACCTGCCAGCTGCCGATCGACACGGGCCAGCCGCTCGGCGGCCATCGCCGGCGCACTAGCCTCGGCCAAGGCCCGGTCGCCAGCCGCAACCATCGCTTCGGCGGTCGCTGCGATCTCGACCAGCCCGA
>JAYUUE010000072.1:0-1953 GCA_043754785.1 Polymorphobacter sp.
CAGCAGGACGAGCACGTGACCGATCTCAATGTCATCGACGGCTTCATGGCGGATTTCATCCGCTACATCGACAGCGGGTTCGGGCTGCTCGGGCCCGACGTAGGCTTCCTGACCTCGACCCTGATCGGGATCGACATCACCCTCGCCGGACTGTTCTGGGCGATGGGCGGCGAGCAGGACGTCATCGGCCGCTTTTTGAAGAAGATTCTCTATGTCGGCGCGTTCGCATTCATCCTCAATCGCTTCTCGAGCCTGGCCGACATTATCTTCCGCTCGTTCGCGCAGGCCGGACTGACCGCCGGCGGCGGCACGCTGACCGCCGCCGACCTGCTCAAGCCCGGCCATCTCGCCGGCACCGGCTTTGCCGCCGCGTGGCCTTTGCTCAACCAGGCCTCACAGCTGATGGGGTTTACCAGCTTCTTCGACAATTTCCTGACGATCGCAGTGCTGCTGTTCGCCTGGATCATCGTCATCGTCGCCTTCTTCGTCCTCGCCGTGCAGCTGTTCGTGACCATCCTCGAGTTCAAGCTGACCACGCTCGCCGGATTTATCCTCGTGCCGTTCGCGCTGTGGAACCGCACCGGGTTCCTCGCCGAACGCGTCCTCGGCAATGTCGTGAGCTCGGGCATCAAGGTAATGGTGCTCGCCGTCATCGTCGGCATCGGATCGAATTATTTCGACCAGTTCACGTCCGCGCTGAATGGCCAGCAGCCCGACATCGAACAGGCGATGAGCCTCGTTCTCGCCAGCCTTTCACTGTTCGGGCTCGGTATTTTCGGACCCGGCATTGCCTCGGGCCTCGTCGCTGGCGCTCCGCAGCTCGGCGCTGGCGCTGTCGCGGGCACAGTGATTGGCGCTGCTGGCGTGACGATGCTCGGCACTGGCGCGGCCAGTGCCGCCGGCGGCGCGGCACTCGGCGCGGTTCGCGCCGGCACTGCCATGGGCTCCGCTGCATCGACCTCATATCAGCTTGGGCAGGAAGCCGCCGGCTCATCATCGGTTGGAGCTGGCCTTGGTGGCGTGGCCAAGGCTGCCAGCAATGCCGCCCGAACCGGCGCGTCCAACGCGCTTGGGCTTTCCGACGCCGCAGCGAGCGGCCGCGACGCGGCATGGAACGCGCTCAAGGGCAGCGGAGCCAGCGGATCGAGTTCCTCGCCCGATGCGCAAGGCGCGTCGGATGGCGCCCCTGGCTGGGCCCGCGATCTCAAGTCACAGCAATCCGCTCGCCACCACCGACACGTCGCCCTGCAAACCCTCAAGGAAGGCGACCGCGGCGGCGCCTCCGCCACCCCCGATATCAAGGAAAGGGAAGACTGATGCAGTTCAAACGATCGATCCAACGCTACGGGTTAACCCCCGAACCCGAGACCCCGTTTCAGCGCGCGGGCCAACTGTGGGACGAGCGCATCGGCTCGGCCCGCGTCCAGGCGCGCAACTGGCGGCTGATGGCGTTCGGTGGACTCGCCCTCTCGACCGGCCTGTCCGGTGCACTCGTATGGCAGTCGTTGCAAAGCAGGGTCGTGCCTTATGTGGTCGCGGTCGACCGGCTTGGCGAGCCGCGCGCGATCAGCGAGGCGGAAGCCAGCTATCGACCCACCGATCCGCAGATCGCCTGGGCACTTGGCCACTTCATCGGCAACGTCCGCTCGGTATCGCTCGACCCGGTGCTGATGCGTGCAAGCTGGCTCGAGGCGTATGATTTCGCGACTGGGCACGGCGCTCAGTTTCTCGGTGACTATGCTCGGTCGGCAGATCCATTCGCCAACATCGGCGAGCGCACCGTGTCGGTTCAGGTCACCAGCGTGGTGCGCGCATCGGATCGCTCGTTCCAGGTCAAGTGGACCGAGACCGTCTACGAGCGCGGCAGCCAGGCGGGGACCTCGCACTGGACTGCCATGGTGACCGTCGTCGTCAAGCCGCCGACCTCGGCCGAAACGCTGCGCAAGAACCCGC
>JAYUUE010000073.1:0-5728 GCA_043754785.1 Polymorphobacter sp.
CCATATGTTGACTCATATTCGCGAGTCCGGCGCAACCAAAAAATTAGGCCGTCTCCACACCGCCATGCCGAGACGTTCTCGATGAGGCTGAGCAATTACAATTTATTAAGTCGAGACGGGAACTATCTCGGTCGTTGCGAAAACGATCCGACCCTCGTTGTCGATTTCGGCTCTTAGGTATGCGCAAGAGGCGTCCTTAACCCCCGTTTTTAGATGTGTGCAGCGTCTATAACGCAGACTATTTCAACAGCAGTATAGCGTACGCTGCCCAGCCGCACTTCGCTTTTGTTAGCTTTCGGGTGACTGATATTACGCAGATACGCGGCGACGATCTCCGCCCGCTCAGGCGCAGACCGTCAGAAAAAACGTGGCACCGCGCAACGGTATTGCGCGTCACATGCAGTGCGTCCGCCTGTTGTTTCGTTCCCGTATCTGTATATTTATACTGGTATGAATATAAATGCTGATATTTACAGACGATTCTATCGGATTGGTTGAAATTTCATATTTTAGGACGATTACATTACTGGGCGATTATTATTGCGGATTCGCAATGTAATTCTGATGAATATTGTCGGTGTAGTTTACATTCCGCGTCGTTAACGGTTGGGTAACGCCTTGAAATTATGACACCGCGATTGTTGGCACGGATATTGCCTAGACGTCTTTGCGGGGGGGGTTGTTAAGGAATTACCAAATGAGTGTTAAAATGCTGCCCGTCATCGCAGCCGCCCTCGCTGCCGCAATGGCACTGCCAGCCGCAGCCGTAACTGTTACTTCTGTCTCCGGTGCGCCCGACCCGGGCGCTCCCGGTCAGACCCTGCTCGTCGATTTCAACGGACCGCTACCCGGCGGCTATTCGCTGAGCGGCGATTATGGCCTGCAGACCGGCACAACCGGCGGCGCCGCCGCATCGGCCGGCGATGCCAGCCATTATCTGTATGTGTCCTCGGCCCTTCCGAATGGCTCGGCAACGCTGTCGACGCTCGACCTAAGCTCGGTCAGCTTTTACTGGGGGTCGATCGATACCTACAATTCTGTCGACATCTTGCTGGCGAGTGGCAGTGTTTTCGGCATCGCCGGCGGCGCGCTTCCGCCCTCCAAGGGCGACCAGGGCCAACCGATGAAGAACCGCCGCGTGTTTTTTACGGCGCAAGGCAATGAATTGATCAGCGGAATCCGCTTCAATTCGTCAGGCGTCGCCTTTGAGGTCGATGATGTTTACGGCGTCCTTGCCGGAGGCGGTTCCGGTTCCGCGGTGCCTGAGCCGGCATCCTGGGCCATGCTGATCGCTGGCTTCGGCCTGGTTGGCGCCGCAGCCCGTCGCCGCCGCGGGTTGCCTGTCGTCAGCGCCTGATAATATGCACTCAACTCTTATCGACTGATCGAATGGACGGCCCGACGCATCGCGTCAGGCCGTCCATAAACGGTCAGCCACCGTGGAGATCGAGATCAGACGCGCCAACATGGTTCGGCGGCCTGTTCCGTGCGCCAACCTCGGTGCGCTGGCCAGCGTTTTGCGGTAGAGGGCGATGAGCCTGATCGTCCGCTCGCCGGTGTTGCTTTCGACGGGCGGCTTGGTGCCATCACGGCGCCCGCCTGCGTCCTAGCCTTGCCACCGCAGCCCCACCCACACCGTCCGCGGTTGCGCTCGGTCGATCAGACCGTCCGCCCCCACCCCCGAAACCACCGTCACATCGGCCAAATTCTCGCCCCGCACCTCAAGCGAAAGCCCGTGCCCCAGCGCCAGCCGCGCGCTGGCATCCACTGTCGTTGCCGGCGCGATCCGCCGCAGATTCTGGTCGTCATCAAACTGCGCGCCGAAGTGCCGCAATGTCACTCCGGCCCCCAGCCGCTCACCCGTCCACGCCAGCGTCCACGAGGCGCTGATCCGCGGTGACGCCGCCGGGCGCAACCCGTTCAGCCCCGCCGCCAGCCCGCTCGCGCGCACCACCGGGTCGGCCCAGGCCAGTGACCCCTGCGCACTCCATTGCCCGACGCTCACCGCCGCATCGGCCTCCACCCCATGCACCACCACCGCATCGAGATTCAGCCGCTGTCGGAACGAACCCCCGGCCGCGACAAAGCCGACCTGCGGAAAAATCCCCGGCCCCTTGCCCAGCGTCACATTGGCGATCGCGCCGGCCAGTTCATTGGCATAGGCCGTCACCGACAGCCGCGCCGTCGGCATCGGTCGCCAATCGAACCCCGCCTCAACACCGCGCGCCCGCTCCAGGTCGAGCGCCGGGTTCGCCGCCGTCGCATCGGCGCCCACCCGGAACGGCCGGTACAACTCGTTCGGCGTCGGCAGCCGGAACCCCGTGTACGCCGCCCCGCGCAAGGCCAGCGCCGGCGCCAGCGTCACCACCGCGCCGCCGCGCGCCGTCGCCCGCCAGCCATCGCGCGCTGGCGTCAGGATCGCCTGCGTCGTCGTCCCAGTGTCGGAATCAAGCTCGGTCAACCGCCCCGCCGCAATCTGCCAGCGGTCGGCGCGGATGCCGCCAGTCAGCGTAATCAGGTCATTCAGTGTCCAGCTGTCCTCGGCATAGACCCCCACCGTCGATGTCCCCCCGCCCGCCACGCGCAGCCGCGTATAGCGGCCACTCACCAGCCGGAACCGCTCATGGCTCGCGCCCTCGCCGCGCCGCGCGTCGACGCCCACTTGCAGGTCATGCGCCGTCCCCAGCGGCGGGCGGAGCTCGATCTTGCCGCCCACCCCTGTCGCTGGCGTGCGATACTGGTCGAGGGTCGGCGTCGCACTTGCCCGTCCGGCGCCGACCGAGGCAAACTGCGCCGCGAAATCGCGCGTCTGCACATAAGCCAGCGCCTCAGCGCCCCAGTCGCCGCGATGCACGAGCCGCACGCTCGCATCCGCCCCCTTGGTCCGCGAATTGACCAGTTCCAGCCCGCGCACCCGCTGGTCGTCGAACACCCGCCCCGCCACCTGAACCTCGGTATCCGCCGCCACCGGCACCACGGCGCGGATGCTGACCCCCCAGCTTTTGTAGCGCGCCGGAATGTCGATCGGCCCGCGCTGACTGTCGGGAATGAGATAATAGCCATCCCCCTGGTCGAAGCGCGCGCTCGCCGAGACAAACCCCTGCCCCAGCTGCGCCGTCACCCCGCCGCTCGCCTCCCACGAACCGCGCGAGCCGCCCGCCACTTCCAGCGTGAACGGCGCCAGCGTCGCTGGCGTGCCGCTGGTCAGGTTGAGCGTCCCTGCCACCGCCCCGGCGCCGAACGCCCCCGCGCCGCCGCCGCGCACGACTGTCACGCTCGCCAACCGGGACGGATCGATGGCGCTCCACGGAATATAGCCGGCGAACGGATCGGCAATCGGCACGCCATCCAACAGCACCAGCGCCCGCGACGCAGCGTTGCCGCCGAGCGCGCGCAACGTCACCCCCTGCGACGTCGGGTTCGCGGCGCGGCTGTCGGTCCGTCGAAACGCCGTCAGCCCCGCCACATCCTTCAGCGCATCCTCGATGCGGCCGCTGGCGGTGGTCGCCAGTCGCGCCTTGTCGATCGTAACGGCGGAATAGGCGGCAGCGCCCGCCGGCGCCGGCAACGCCTGGCCGGTGACAATGATTTCAGCAGGCGGACTATCGATCATGGCGCCCAATGAGGGGCTGGGCCGGGCGCCGTCAAGCCGCAGTTGGTAGCCGCGTCACCTGCACATAGACAACCTGCCAGCGGCCGCCGCGCCGGGCAAAAGTGTCTGAAAATCGGAAACGACGCGAAAAGCGCCCGTTGGCATCGGTGCCGGCCATCGTGCCGACTGCGGTGACAGTCGCCACGCCGGGGCCGAGCCGCACCCATTGCCGCCCTTCGATGACGAAGGGGTCGAAGACGAGCCGCGGGTCGGAAAACCCTGCGACAAAATCGCTGGCGCCGCCGAACGTCCCGGCGCCGTTGATGAACACCATTGCCGGTGCCAGCATCTGCCGCAACGTCGGGACATTTTTCTGGAACTGCGCCGCGTCGAATGAATGGGATGCGCGTTCAAGCGTCGCATCAACCGGCTCGGCATCGGCCGCACCGATTTGCACAACCCCCGCCAGCACCATCAAGGCCATGTGTGCAAGCCGCATCGTGCCATCATAGACGCGCGGCGCAGCGCTTACAACTATCGCGACCGGCGACTTGCCGATACAGGTGGCGAATGGATGCTGTCATCGTCGCCACCGCTCGCACTCCCGTCGGTCGCGCCTATAAGGGTGCGCTCAACGATATCGAAGGCCCGGTGCTGGGGGCGCACGTCATCCGCGCAGCCCTTGATCGCGCCGGAATCGCCGGCGCCGAAGTCGAGGACGTGATGCTCGGCAGCGCCCATCCCGAAGGCGCCACCGGCAACAATGTCGCGCGCGTCGCGGCGCTGGCGGCGGGGCTGCCGGTCAGCGTTGCAGGTGTCACCATCGATCGCAAATGCGCCTCGGGGTTGCAGACCATCGCCTTTGCGGCGCAACGCCTGCGGTCGGGCGAGGATGGCATCTATGTCGCCGGCGGGCTCGATTCGGTGTCGCTGGTGCTGCCCAACAAGAATTTGGTGCGCTTCCGCTCCGACGGCATAGCCGAAACCATGCCGGCGATCTATTGGCCGATGATCGAAACCGCCGATCATGTCGCGACGAGATACCGCATCAGCCGCGACGCCCAGGACGAATACAGCCTCGAAAGCCAGCGCCGCACGGCGACCGGACAGGCGAATGGCCGCTTCGATGCCGAGATCGTGCCCATCGAGGCCCGCAAGCGCGTCACCGCCAAAGACGGCAGCTTCAGCTTTGAAGCCGTGACCTTGACGCACGACGAAGGCAACCGCGCCGATACGACCCTTGCCGGCCTCGCCGCGCTGAAGACCGTGCGCGATGGCGGCTTCGTCACCGCCGGCAATGCCAGCCAGCTATCGGATGGCGCCAGCGTCTGTGTCGTCATGTCCGACGCTGAAGCAGCGCGGCGCAACCTGACGCCGCTCGGCGTATTTCGCGGCTTTGCCGTCGCCGGTTGCGGGCCTGAAGAAATGGGCATAGGCCCGGTGTTCGCCGTGCCAAAGCTGCTTGCCCGCCACGGTCTGAGCGTCCAGGACATCGATCTTTGGGAGCTGAACGAGGCCTTTGCCGTCCAGGTCATCTACAGCCGCGATTTTCTGGGAATCGACCCTGAAAAGATCAACGTCGACGGCGGCGCGATTGCCATCGGCCATCCGTTCGGCATGTCGGGCTCGCGCCTCACCGGCCATGCGCTGATCGAAGGCCGCCGGCGCGGGGCCAAGCGCGTCGTCGTCACGATGTGCGTCGGCGGCGGCATGGGTGCCGCCGCCCTGTTCGAACTATAGCCTATTTGTCGTCGCGCAGCAGCGGCGTTTCGGCCAGATGCTCGGCGATGAACCAGACCTGTGGTTCGTTGGTGCGGATGATGTTGCTGACCAGCATGTCGTTCGTCCCGTCGTCGCCCGCCTCGTCGGCCGCGTCGGCCCCCTCGTGGGCCTGGCGGAGGATGATCTCGTGCGCCTCGAGCAGCCGCGCGAGCTGGGTCGGGACGTCCTCGCGGCCTTTGGGCGGGCGTGGGATCTTGGTCATCTCGGCGACGTCGGGCGCCATCGCGATGCTGACCCCGCCAAGCGCCATGATCCGCTCGGCGATGAGGTCGACCAGCTCGGCCTGCTCCTCGTAATGCTTGTCGAGCAGCAAGTGGAGTTGATAGAAGGTCGCGCCGGACATCTGCCAGTGAT
>JAYUUE010000074.1:0-1947 GCA_043754785.1 Polymorphobacter sp.
GGCCGGCGGCGATAAGACGGAACTCGGAAGTGATGAGGCCGACGAACGGGATGGCGAGCACGCGGGGTGCGGGCGCGTTGGCGACGGCGGGCGGGGGCGGACCGAGCGCCGACAGCCGCGCCAGCCCGCCGGGCACGACGTTGCGCTGGGTGGCGCGGTGCGGGCGATAGACGAGGCCGGCAAGCACCGCAGCGCCAGCGGCGATGACCACCCACAGCAGCCGCGAGCCGATGTAGCCGGGCGAAAACAGCCCGGCCATGACATCGAGTGCGACATGGCCGGGGATCACCGGAACGCCGCCGATGGCGAAATCATCGGTGCCGGCCGGCGCGCCAAATTGCAGCGGGCGGACAAAGCCGGCGAAATCATACATGTTGGCGGCAAGGCTGGGTTCGCGGCCCTGTCCGGCCATGGGGGCGATCAGCGATGCCATCCAGCTGACAAAATACAGGAAATCACCAAAGCCGCCGCGCGTAGCCGGCATGGCGTCGAACAGGATGCGCAGCGCAGCGAGCCCGAGCAGCGCCGGCGCGGCGACGAGCCAGAGCGCCAGCGCGATCTCGCCGGCATGGAAGTCACCAGGTGGCAGGATAAGCCAGCCGATGATCCAGCCGGCCAGCGTCAGCGCCGCGAGCACGCCGAGCAGCACGGTTGCATCGGCCGCCCAGCGCCCCAGCGCAATGGCGACGCGCGAGGCGGCGGTGACTTCCTCGACCTGCCACGGCTGGCGGCGGTTGGTGTTGGAGCGCAGGTAAATCCAGGCGATCGGCAGCAGCAGTGTCGAGACGACGATGCCGAGCGAGACACCGAGGAAGGGTGCGGTCATGACCGGCAGATGGCCGCCGATGGCGATGACGGTGCCGCCGCCATCGCCGCGCGGAATCATGAAGCGCGCGCCGATCGGGGCGACGAGCAGCAGCAGCCACAGGCCCCAGCTGCGTTGATAGCGCCGCAGCGAGGTGAACGCCGAGGATTGGGTGATAGCGTTCATGCGGTGCGGATCAGCGCGCCCGCTTCGACGCGCAGCACAGCGACGGCGTGCGGTGCGAGTTCGTCGGCGAGGTGGGTGGTCATGACGATAATGGCATCCTTGGCGCGTTCGAGGATGAGTGCGCCGAGCTTGCGGGCGGTTTCGCCGTCAAGCTCCGCCGTGGGCTCGTCGAGCGCCAGCAGGCGCGGCGCGCCAAGCAACGCCTGGGCGAAGATTAGCCGGCGCCGCATCCCGCCCGAAAAGCTGGCGATGCGGTTGTTGATGTCGACGTGCAGCCCGATGGCATCGGTAATGGCGCCGAACTGGGTGTCGGCGGCTTTGGTGTCGAGGCCCTTGAGCGCGGCGATGTGAAGGGCGAATTCGCGCGCGGTGAGGTCTTCGGGGAGCTCGACGGCCTGCGGGGCATAGCCGAGTGTCTGGCGCAGCGCGGCTCGGGCGGCGGGGAGCAGTTGGCCGTCCCAGGCGATGCCGCCGCTGCCGGGCTTTTCGGCGGTGGCGATGAGGCGGAGCAGCGTCGACTTGCCGGCGCCGCTGGGGCCGGTGAGCAGGGTGAGGCCGGGTTCGAACTGGTGCGAGACGCCGGCGAGGACGGTTTTGCCGCCGTAACGTTTGTGGAGGTTGGTGAGGGTGAGCGTTGTCATGGTGCCGAGCGTATTGCATTGCCAATACGGCGAAGCAAGAACACCCTCTCCCGGGCCGGCCAAGTGGCCGTCTCTCGATGTCTCGCGCAGCCGTAGGCGACGCCTTTGCGTCAACCAGGAGAGGAGCTAGAGCTTTGCCGCCGCCGCTGCCCGCGCTGTGATCGCGGCCCAGTCGGTTTCGCCGCGGGCCGCGAGCCAGCTGCCGCCGACGCATTCGATGAAGGGTTTGGCGAGCCAATCGGGCGCGGTCGCTTCGGTAACGCCGCCGGTCGGGCAGAATTTGACCTGGGCGAAGACGGCCGCCAGCGCTGCCAG
>JAYUUE010000075.1:0-5714 GCA_043754785.1 Polymorphobacter sp.
TCGCGGCCGGACAAATACGCCTGCGACGCGGCCTAGAGTTGCAGTTCGGCCTGGTCGAGCGGCGCTTGCGCGGATTCGGCGCGCTTGATTGCGGCATCGCGGGCCCGGCGCAGCGGGTCGGCCGCGCCGTGATCGATGAAGTCTTCCTGCGCGATCTTGCCATCGACCTGCGGCAAGTCACCGACGATAACATTGCCCAGCCCGATGAGGAAGCCGGCAAAGACCAAGGCGATGACCCACAGCCCGCGGTTGAACCATTTTTCGGAGAGGCGGAGGGATTTGCTCATCGAAGATCCATATAGCCGCGATACCAGTCGACAAACGCCGGGACGCCGGTGTGGAGCGGGGTGGCGGGATCATAGCCAAGTTCTCGGCGCGCCGGGCCAATGTCGGCCCAGGTGGCAGTGACATCGCCGGCCTGCATGGGGAGATAGTCGAGGATCGGCGCGATGCAGCAGGCTTGCCCAATCAGCGCGACGAGGCGGCTCAGTTCCTCCGGGTTGTCGTTGCCGAGATTATAGACGGCGTGTGGGCCGTGCGAGCCGCCGGGCTTTGCCGCGCTATCATCCACCGGCGGTCGATCGAGTGCTGCCAGCACCCCGGCGACGATGTCATCGATGAACGTGAAATCGCGCTTCATTGCGCCATGGTTGTAGATCGGCAGCGGCTGGCCGGCAAAGATGCGTTCGACAAAGCGCCACAACGCCATGTCGGGCCTTCCCCAGGGACCGTAAACTGTGAAGAAGCGCAGCCCGGTGGTCGGTATGCGGTAAAGATGGGCATAGGATTCGGCCATCAGTTCGTTCGACTTCTTCGTTGCGGCGTAGAAAGACACCGGTCTGTCGGCACGATCTTCGGCGTTCAAGGGCAGCCGGGCGGCGTCGCCGTAAACCGACGATGACGAAGCATAGACCAGGTGGCGGACGCCGCGGGTGCGCGCCAGTTCGAGGATCTCAAGCTGGCCGGTTAGGTTGCTGTGCGCATAGGCGCGGGGGTTCTTGATCGAATAGCGCACCCCGGCTTGGGCACCCAGATGAACGATCCGATTGACCGGTTCGCCGGCAACGGCATCGGCAAGCGCGGCGCCATCGGCAAAGTCGGCGGCGACGAAGCGGAAATTGGGGTGGTCGCCGATCAGTGTCTTCAGCCGCGCGTGTTTGAGGGCAACCGAATAATAGTTGTTGAGATTATCGAGGCCGACAACATGGTCGCCGCGCGCCAGCAGCGCCCGAACGACATGCGCGCCGATGAAGCCGGCCGCCCCTGTAACCAATATTGTCATGAAACTATAACCATGCCGAGTTGCTCTGCCACCCTTGCGCGCGAAGCGGCTTCGCGCCTAGAGGGGGTTGGGTAAAAGCCGTTGGGCGGAGTATGGGGCGACGATGACGGCACTGGCGCTTTTTACCGTCGCCGCTTTGCTTGGTTTGGGAATTGCGCTGCTGGTTGGCGTCTATGCGATGTCCATTAGCACGGCGCTTGACCTGCTGGACCATCCCGATGGTGGGCGAAAACTCCACGCGCGCGCAACGCCGCTGGTCGGCGGTATCGCTGTTGCGGGGGCGACGGTGGCCGGGGCAATGCTGGTGTTTTTGCAGACCGGCGATCCACAGTTGGTTTGCCTGGCAATTGCCGTGGCGGCAATGTTCATCATCGGCATCGTCGATGACCGGCGTCACTTGCCGCCGCTGTTTCGGTTGGTGGTCGCGGTCGTTGCGCTGGGTATTGTCGTTGCCATTGCACCCGGCTTTCAGCTGACGATGCTGCAATTTTCGGGGTCTTCGGACATGCTGCGGCTTGGTGGCTATGTCGGGTTGGGCTTCACACTGCTGTGCCTTGTCGGGTTGCTGAATGCCGTCAACATGGCCGATGGCAAGAACGGCATCGTCATCGGCATGGGGCTGGTGTGGACGCTGGTTCTCTGGCCCCGTGCCGCACCTGCGCTGTGGCCGCTGCTGTTTACGGTTTTTACAGCGTTGGTGGTGATTTTCATTTTCAACATGCGCGGCAAGCTGTTCCTGGGGGACGGTGGCAGCTATGCGCTGTCGGCGCTGTTCGGCCTGTTTGCCATTTTTGTCTACAATGGCGCCGGAGCAGCGATGTTTGCCGACGACGTAACGTTGCTGTTCGCCATTCCGGTGTTCGATACCATCCGGCTGATGGTGACGCGGATTGCCGGCGGTCGCTCACCCTTTCATGCCGACCGCGATCATCTGCACCATCATTTGTTCGCGCGCATCGGTTGGCCGCGCGGGCTTTGGGTTTATCTCGGGATGGTGGCGCTGCCCAATGCGGCGGCGCTCGTTTGGCGCGGTACCGGCTTTGCCTGGCTGGCAATCAGCTTCATCGCCTATGGCATCGTCATGGCGATGACGCGCTTTTCGCCAGCGGGACGCCCTGCAGAATAGCGGCCGATGCGGCAAAGCCGCCGCAGCAGTGGTTTATGGGTTGCAGCGACGGTGCCGCTGACCTAGGTCGCTTGTCGCAACGATGGGGCGTCGCCAAGCGGTAAGGCACCGGCTTTTGATGCCGGCATTCGCAGGTTCGAATCCTGCCGCCCCAGCCAATCTTCCGTCACGATAGATCGATAGACGTGAAATCTATGGCTTAGTGGCTGAAAAGCTTAGCTGGGCCGGCGCTGTAACAGGTCGCTGTAGCAACTAGCTGTAGTGAGCGCCCGATGTCTGCCGTCCAGAACGTATTCCGCCGCGGCGCCGCCTATTGGTGGCGCCGCACCCTCAACTGTGCGAGCGGCGCTAGCCGTCCTACAACGCTTTGCATGAGCCTCGGCACGAACGACTTGACGGTCGCGCGCCGCCGCGGCGCTGCAATGACGAGACGTAGCGAGGAGGTCAGAATGAATCTTTTCGAGCGGGCGGCGCGCGATGCTCTGACCGACACACAGCGAGGCGCCATTCTTCGCGGCGAGGCGCCGATACCGTCAGGCCTTACGGGTATACTGTTAATCGCGCGTGGCAACGATCAACGGTATTTCATCCATCTGCGGCGGACCGGCGTGTCGGCCCCGATCGCATTTTACCGCGCCGGCTTCGACGTCACGTCCGAATGGTGCGAGACCCGGCTGCCGTTCGCTCTGTTCACCGCGTCGAACGGCGGGATTCCAGCCCTTTGGGAGGGCTCCAATTTGGCTTCTGTAGGAATTGTCGCTTATGGCCGGAACCATCACGCTGACATCTGTGTCAGCGAAATCGGCTTTTAATGAGCTTCTCGCGGCTAAGGGCGCTCGCGCTCCGGAGCCTGTAATGCGACATGGCCTCGGAAACATCTGCTTGTGCCCGAAACCCGACATCCGCACGCCGGCGGGTACAAATGACGTCGCTAATCCTGGCCTTGCCTATGCAGCGAGCCGTATCGGGTCCGCCTTTTGGGGATAAGGTGCAACGACCGCGCCGGATTCGCTGCGACCGGCGAGCGTGTTGGCAAAGCCATGATTGATATCACGGTGGTGGGCCTCATCGGCGCGGACGACCAGCACCACATCGCGAAGCGTCGCATTATCGGGCAGCATCCAATAATGCCGGGCAATCGCTGGCGCGGGGATATTGGCGACTTCGCCCGCGTCGATCTGCGCCAGGTATTGGCTGTAGCTGATCACCGCTTCTTCCTCGAAATAGCCGACGACGCGGTGCGCGGTTGCCGGGCTGACGAGGTAGAGCGCCAGAAACCCGATGTAGAACACCCATTGTACGGCAAGGATGATAAAGCGTTCGAACATCGAAGGCTGCGCAACTTCGATGAAGGTCATCAAGTGCATCCGCTCGTTCTCGGCCTCCTCCATCAGGATCCGGATCCAGCCATTGTCGTCGCACATGCGGCGCAGACAGCGCAGATGCGTCATCGAAGCGCCGACCATGCCGGGGACCGCCGCAACAGTTTCGAGAACGATGGCACGGTGACCGTAGCGCTTGGCGAAGAACGCATCGGCAACAGCGCGCAGGGCTTTGGTGAAGCCAAGTGCGATGCGATCGGCGATGCCGGCGGGTTGGACGTGGCGGATGACATTGACGAGTTGAAGTTTGGGCGTGGCCATTTCCGGGACCTCGATTTCAGGTTGACGTTAACGTAAGCCTGCAGTCGTCGAATAGCAGTCCACCAAGTTGTCGCAGGCTGTCGTCGCTGAGGACGCACGACAAGACGCCACATTGCGCCATGCCACGCTGGCTGTGATGTCGACGCAGGTGGTCGCCCGGCGGGGTAATTGATCCCGATAGGGCGAACACACGAAAGAAGACGCCAATGCTCGACAGCTACGAGACGCTCGATGGCGGGTTAGTCGATTCGATCAGGCTCAGTCCAATTGCTGCCGTGATCAGCAACCCTCGACTGGCCGATAACCCGATCATCGCAACCAATCGCGCCTTTTGTGATCTGACCGGCTATGCGGAAAGCGAGATTATCGGGCGGAACTGCAAGTTCCTCGCCGGCCCTGCGACAGAGCCGTGGTTGACCGATCGCATCCGGGCAGGCGTGCGCGAGCATCGTCCGGTCCTTGTTGAAATTCTCAACTACAAACGTTGCGGGACGCCGTTTCGCAACGCCGTTCTGGTGGCCCCGGTTTTTGACGCGAATGGTGCACTGACCTATTTCCTCGGATCTCAGGTCGAACTTCGCGATGATGATATTGGCCCCAATAGCAACCGCCACTATTTGGCTGTCGAGCGCGTGAAAATGCTCACACCGAGGCAGCGCGAAATCCTGCAACTGATTGCCGCCGGCCACCGCTCCAAGCAAATCGCCTATGCCCTGACGTTGAGTGAAAAAACGGTCAAAATGCATCGCGCGCTGCTGCTCGCCAAGCTGCACACATCGAACATCGCTGATGCCATCCGGATTGCTGTCGAGGCGGGGCTGTAACGTCACACGGCCCAAAGGCCGTATGGCTTCTGCTCAGCAAGGGGCAGATGTGCAGGCCACGGTCATGGCCCGAGGCGCACCCCCTATGAGTTGCGATTTCGCCTGTGACAATGGTCGCAAGGAGCCTTCGACGCGATAAAAAATCTGTTTTGTTAAATGAACATGATTCACGGGCTCCCTCAAAGTAAGCCCAATACAGGAGTCAAACATGGAAACCATTACGGCAGGCCAGTATTTACTGGTCTATAACGCCTTTTCATTCACCTTGGCCGCAATGGCCGCCGGCACGCTGTTTTTCTGGTTTGGTCGATCGCAGGTCGGCTATGCTTACAAGACGGCACTGACGATCACTGGCCTGGTGACGGCTATCGCGGCCTATCATTATCTGCGCATCTTCGAGAGCTGGACGGCCGCGTACACAATGACCAACGGCATCGTCACGGCGACCGGCGTCGGCTTCAACGACGCATATCGCTATGTCGACTGGCTTCTGACAGTCCCGTTGCTTTTGATCGAACTGGTGTTGGTCATGCGGCTTTCCGCCAAAGAGACGGTCTCGAAATCGACGACACTCGGCTTTGCCGCGGCGCTGATGATCATCCTCGGCTATCCAGGCGAGATCGCAGCGGACAACGCCACCCGTGCACTTTGGGGAACGCTTTCGGCGATCCCGTTCCTCTTCATCGTCTGGCAGCTCTTCAGGGGCCTTGGCGACGCCATCGAAAAGCAGCCTGAAAGCGCCCGTGGCTTGATCAAGCAGGCCCGTTTGTTGACCTTCGCCTCATGGGGTTTTTATCCAATCGTATACATGATTCCCTACACCAGCTTGGCTGGTGGCA
>JAYUUE010000076.1:0-5692 GCA_043754785.1 Polymorphobacter sp.
AGCGCCTTGGCACACTCGGTTGCCGGCTTGCCGAACACGCTGAAATCGCACGCAGGCAGCGCAACGACGACCGGATTGGCGCGCGTCGCCGCTTGCAACGCCGGGTTGGCGCCATCTGCCATCAGATGAAACAGCGGGAACAACAGCAGCAAAGTCAGCGCATAACCTGCACACAACAGCTTCTTGCGCCCGATCCGATCCGACAACATGCCGAACAACACAAAGAACGGCGCCGCCAGCAACGCCCCCACCGCCATGTAGAGCAACGCCTGGGTCTCCGGCAATCGCGCCGTCCCTTGCAGGAAATACAGCGTCCCGAACTGCGATGTGTAATAAACCACCGTCAGTCCGGCCGCCACGCCGAACAGCGCCACCAGGATGTTGCCCATGTTGCCCTGGTGCGAAAAGCTTTCGGCCAGCGGGTTTTTTGATGTGGTGCCAGCGGCTTTCATCGCCTTGAACACCGGGCTTTCCGACAGTTTGAGCCGGATGTAGATCGAGATCGCCAGCATCACCAGCGAAAGCAGGAACGGCACCCGCCACCCCCAGGCGACGAAATCCGCCTCACTGATCAGCGCCCGGCACGACAGCACGACGATCAACGACAGCAGAAAGCCGCCGGCAACAGACGCCTGGATCCAGCTGGTATATTGCCCGCGCTTGCCCGGCGGCGCGTGTTCGGCGACGTAAATCGCCGCGCCGCCATATTCGCCGCCCAGCGCCAGCCCTTGCAACGCGCGCAGGCTAAGCAACAAGGCCGGTGCCCAAACCCCCGCCTGCGCGAAGGTCGGCAGGAAGCCGATCGCCGCCGTCGCGCCGCCCATCAGCGTGATGGTGACCAAAAACGTGTATTTCCGCCCGATCTTGTCGCCGAAATAGCCGAAGATCACCGCCCCCAAGGGCCGGAAAAAGAAGCCGATGCCAAAGGCGCCGAGCGAAAACAGCAGCTCGGTGGTGGGGTTGCCGGTGGTGAAGAACAGCTTGCCGAGCAGCGCCGCAAGGATCCCGTAGATAAAGAAATCATACCATTCGAACACCGTGCCCATCGCCGAGGCGACGATAACCAGCCGGTCACGCTTGGGATTGAACCCGGGGCTGCCCGCAACGCTGTGCAAATCCGCTGCCGCTGTCGTCAAATTCTGCCTCCCCCAAAATCGCGGCGCCGCCTCTTTCCAAGGCGGCTGACACGGCACAACCAAACCATAGCGAGACCGCTCGCCAAGGGTGTTGCATGCTTGTAATATAGGCTCAGGGCCTGATGACAACGCCCTCGGCCGGGTCAATGCGTCCAGATGCCAGCGCCTGCCAATGCGCCATCGCATCGGTGGCTCCCCTGCCCTGGGTAACGCGCAGCCAGCTCGTCGAGGCCATGAATCCCGTCCACGCCGCCGCCAGCCGCTGCTCGAACCCCTGCGGACCCCATTCGGCGACCCGCTCGACGATGACCGAAGGCGCGAAGAACAGTTGCGGCGTGACGCCGGGCAAGGCGCCGGTGTTGGCGACATCCCAGTGCGTATCGCCGACGATATGACTCTCGATCAGCGCGGCGCCGAGTATGGTGTGTACGGCCCGCCGCACTTCGCCATTTCCTGCAAAGTCCACAAGCGCCACTGGCCCCGCCTCATCGGCCAGCGCCGCCACACCGGCATAATCGATCACAGCATCATAATAGCCCGTGGCGACGACAAAATCGCGATTGGCCGCCGATGTCAGCCCGACGACCCGCTGTCGCCCTTGCGCCGCCTGCGCCAACCCCAACGCGGTCTTGGACGATGCTGAGGTCAGCACAAGCGCCTTTGCCGGTGACGCCCGCAGCATCTGATCGAGCACGAACGACGTTGTGTAGAGCGGCCGAAACAGCGCCTGCACCGATTCGGAACCATAAGCCGCGCTGACCGACACATAATTGTTATAGACCGGTGGCAGTTTCTGGCGATGCGCTGCCCCGTCGGCGAATCCGCGCGGACCAACGTTGACCGGCGCAAGCACCGCATGGCTCGCCATCGGCCAATAACCGTAAAAGCGATCGCCCAGCGCAATGCCATCAACCGCGCCGTCGATGACCGTCGCAAAGCCCCATACCGGTACAATGCCAAGGGCCTCCGGCGCCGGGAAAAAACCCCAATACCCCATGTCCACGCCATGCGCCGCATAGGTCATGTTGTTGGCTGTCAGCGCAAATTCATCGATGTGCAGCAGTATCTGGCCGGGGCCAGCGCCCACATCATGGCTGATGGCGCTAATATGTGCCAGCGCGTCTCGCCGGACCCGAAGTTCGATCGCCTGCACCATCGTCGTTCTCCGCCGCTGTTGACAGTGCGACCATAAGCGGTCGGGTGCTAGACGTCGATGGATTTGCCCAGTGCTTCATGCGCCATCACGACGAGTGCCGGGTCGGCCGGCGGGTAATCGAGCTCGATATGTTTGCCCAGCGCCGTCACCACCGCCTGCATCGCGTTGATCCGCGCCGATTTCTTGTCGTTGGCAGCGATCACCGTCCATGGCGCATCGGGCGTCGATGTTTCGGCAAACATATCGGCGTAGGCCTTCAGATATTCGGCACGCATCGATCGGTTGTGATAATCGTCAGGCCCGGTTTTCCAACGCTTCCATGGCGTTTCGATCCGCTCTTTCAGCCGCTTGTCCTGCTCATCCTGCGTGATGTGGAGGAACAGCTTCACAAAACACGTGCCATCGGCGATGTGCAAGGCCTCGAACGCGTTGATCTCGGCATAGGCGCGCTGCCAATCGGCCTTCGACGCTAATTTATCAACGCGTTCGACCAATACCCTGCCATACCACGTACGATCAAACACCGCGAGCTCGCGTGCCCCGGGCAACCGCTGCCAGAAACGCCACAGATAGTGGTGCCCCGCTTCCTCGCGCGTCGGTGCACCGATCGACCAGACCTTCGTGTACCGATGATCGAGCGAACCAATCAGCCGGGTAATGAGCCCGCCCTTGCCCGCGGCGTCCCAGCCTTCAATGGCGATGACCGCTTTGCGCCCCTGGTTGATATAGGCGGCCTGGATCAGTTCCAACTGGTGCTGAAGCGCCAGCAGCCGCGTTTCATAAAGCTGGCGGTCAAGATCGGCATCGGCCTCGAAATCCGCCAGGTCGATTTTGGCCATGGTCAATCGACCGTGCGTATATGCAGCTCGCGCAGTTGCTTGAGCGTCGCCGGCGCAGGGGCATTCATCATCAGATCCTCGGCCTTCTGGTTCATCGGGAACACCACCACCTCGCGGATGTTCGGCTCGTCGGCGATCAGCATCACCATGCGATCGACCCCCGGCGCCGACCCGCCATGCGGCGGCGCACCAAACTTGAAGGCGTTGATCATTCCCGAAAAATTGGCATCGACATCAGCAGCGCTGTAGCCGGCGATTTCAAAGGCTTTGTACATGATCTCCGGCCGATGGTTGCGGATGGCGCCCGATGACAACTCAACGCCGTTGCAAACGATGTCGTACTGATACGCCTTGATGGTCAGCGGGTCCTGGATTTCCAGCGCCTCCAACTCGCCTTGCGGCATCGAAAACGGGTTGTGGCTAAAATCGATTTTCTTTGTATCCTCATCAAATTCGAACATCGGGAAATCGACGATCCAGCAGAATTTGAACGTGTTTTGTTCGATAATGCCCAGCTCCTGGCCAACGCGCGTCCGCGCCAGCCCGGCAAGTTTCGCCGCTTGGGCTTCCTTTCCAGCAGCAAAGAAGCAGCCATCGTCCGGACCGAGGCCAAGCTGGTCATAAACCGCCTGGATTCCCGCCTCGCCGTGGTTCTTGGCAATGGGACCGCCGAATTCGCCGCCCTTGCGGGTGACATAGCCAAGGCCGGCAAAACCTTCGTTTCGCGCCCAGTCGTTCATGTCGTCAAAAAATTTGCGGCTCTTTTCAGCTGTGCCGGGTGACGGGATGGCGCGCACGACATGGCCGGCTTCGACCATCTTGGCAAACAGGCCAAAGCCCGAACCACGAAACTGTTCAGTCACGTCCTGAACCTCGATGGGGTTGCGAAGATCGGGCTTGTCATTACCGTATTTGAGCATCGATTCTGCATAGGGAATGCGCGGGAACGCCCCTTTGGTGACCGCCCAGGGCGTCCGCCCGCTAAAGCCGGCATTCTCCTCGAACACGCCGGCCAGCACCGGCTCAATCGCTGCAAAGACATCGTCTTGTGTTACAAAGCTCATCTCGAAATCGAGTTGGTAAAACTCCCCCGGCGAGCGATCCGCCCGCGCATCTTCGTCACGGAAGCACGGTGCGATCTGGAAATAGCGATCGAACCCGGCCACCATCAGCAGCTGCTTGAACATCTGCGGCGCCTGCGGCAGCGCATAGAATTTGCCCGGATGAACGCGGCTCGGCACCAGATAGTCTCGCGCGCCTTCGGGCGATGAAGCTGTCAGGATCGGCGTCTGGAACTCGGTAAAGCCCTGGTTGATCATCCGGCGGCGCAGCGAGGCGATGATGTTCGACCGCAGCATCATGTTGGCGTGCAGGCGCTCACGCCGCAAATCGAGAAAGCGATACTTCAGTCGTATATCTTCGGGATATTCGGCATCCCCCGCCACCGGCAACGGCAGCTCGATGGCGGCGGACTGCACCGTCACCGCCTGCGCCCGCACTTCGATATCGCCGGTCGCCAGATTGGCATTCACGGCCCCACCTTCGCGCGCCACAACACCACCGGTCACCGTCACCACCGATTCGAGACGCGCCTTGTCCAGCGTCTCGAACGCCGGTGACGCCGGGCCCACCACGATCTGCGTCAGCCCGAAATGGTCACGCATATCGATGAACAACACTCCGCCATGGTCGCGCTTGCGATGAATCCAGCCCGACAACCGAACCGTCTGGCCAGCGTCACCGGCGCGCAGGGCGCCGCAGTCATGAGTGCGATAGATATGCATGTATGCAAGATTCCGGCTGGGTTCGATCGGTGCAGCAGACGCCGAATGCGGCATTGCGCGGCATCGATATCTCATGCGGCGTGACACACGTCCCGACCGATTTTGTCAAGCTCGCAGCGCGTTCGGACGGCTGCCGCGACGGTGCGAGTCGCCACAAACTGTCAAGCCAGCCATCGCTTTCGTGAAGTTGCAACCTTGCGCCCTGGCGATCTTGCCAACGACATGCTGCGTTGGCGACGAGGCAATCGATAACAGTGCTTGCGGCAGTCCATAACGGTTAACCGGCCAAGGCACTATTTGCCGTAACTATAGTTTCACGAAACTTGCGTTGCAATTAACTTATCCATTGGCTAGCGTGAGGACATTGCCGTCAGTGGAGAAGCGTTCATGCTGGCTAAGTCTGTCAGGCTTTGTGTGGCCGCGCTCGGTGCAGCACTGGCAATCAGTTCTTCCCCGGCTGCCGCCAATAACTTGGTTCAGAACGGCACATTTTCGTCATTCACCTCGGGCGGCCCGAACAGCGTGTTAGAGGTGGCCCGACTAATCTGTACAGTCGGCTAAGTGGAGTTTCTGCCTGAAGGCGGCCAGGATGGCTGCCGAACAGGAGATCAGATGACGAAGCGAACACGCCGGAACCACAGTCCGGCTTTTAAGGCGAAGGTGGCTTTGGCTGCCGTAAGGGGCGAGAAGACGCTGGCCGAGCTGGCACAGCAGTTTGACGTTCACCCGAACCAGATCACGACCTGGCGCGGGCAGTTGCTGGAAGGCGCTGCCGGG
>JAYUUE010000077.1:0-1934 GCA_043754785.1 Polymorphobacter sp.
TGAGGATGGTGTTCTGGCGGGTGCGCGCCTCGCGCAGCTTGGCTTCGAGCTTGGCGATATCGGCTTCGTTGAGCGCCAGGCTGTTATCGAGCACGCTGACTTCGGCCCGGGTCTGGTCGACGAAGGCCTTGGCCTTGCCCTTTTCGATCAGCGCCGCCTTGGCGAGGTCTTCGCGGCCTTTGCTCAGCGCCAGTTCGGCCTTGTCGGCCCAACTGGCAGTGGCGGCTTCGGCGCGGATGATGGCGCGGCGCATTTCCTTCTGGTCGGCAATGGTGCGGGCGGCGCCGGCACGGACTTCGACGAGCGTTTCCTCCATTTCCATGATGATCATGCGGATCATCTTGGCCGGATCTTCGGCGCGATCGAGCAGGTCGGTGACGTTGGCGGCGATGATATCGCGGGTGCGGGAGAAGATACCCATGATGTTTGTCTCCAGAAAGTTCGAAAGGGGGGCCGGAGGGAGGGCGACGGGGAGGGGGAAACCCGTGCGGCCAGATTCTTGCGAATTCCCTCCGACCATCGTCACGAGTGCGTTAGGCACGGGCGACGATATTCGATTCGGCGGCCGCCGTCATTGTGTGCGTTGCGGCGGCGGTTGCAGCGGGGCCAGCAGCAGCAGCGGCGATCAACGTGGTGCCAAAGACAATGGCAGCGACGGCGCCGGTCAGGTTGCGGACGATTTCGGCGGGGTTAAAAAAGCTGTTCATCATGTCTCTCCTGTTGGTCAGGCTTTACGGCGGTTGCCGTTGCAGCCTCATGCCAGCAGCAATGCATGGACCGTGCCAAGTGGATGCGTTGTCATAAAGCATTGAAAACATTATCAGCATGTGAAACCGCTGGCTGATATATGCCGAGGGTTGTGCGACTTGTTGGGAAATTGTACCAACTTGCGGGATGGCAAAGCCGGCAACCCTGATCGGCTCATCGTCGATCTTCCTCGATGCCATGGAGCGGGCATCGGCGGCGGCAGCGCTCAACCGGCCGGTGCTGGTGATCGGTGAGCGCGGGACGGGCAAGGAGTTGATCGCGGAGCGGTTGCACCGGCTCAGCCCGCGATGGGGCGCACCACTGATTTCGATCAACTGCGCGGCGCTGCCGGAGAATCTGATCGATGCCGAATTGTTCGGCTATGAGGCAGGGGCGTTTACGGGGGCGCAACGGGCACGTGCGGGGCGTTTCGAGGATGCTGATGGGGGCACGCTGTTCCTCGACGAGATCGCAACGCTGTCATCAGCGGCGCAGGAGAGGTTGCTGCGCGTCGTCGAATATGGCGAGCTGACGCGGATCGGTTCGAATCGCGCGCTGACCGTCGATGTGCGGCTGGTCGGCGCGACAAACGAGGATCTGCCGCGGCTGGTGCAACAGGGCCGGTTTCGGGCGGATCTGCTCGACCGGCTGAGCTTTGAGGTGATCACCCTGCCCCCGCTTCGGGAAAGGGCGGAGGACATCGAGGCGCTGGCGCTGCATTTTGGGCGGCGGATGGCGGCCGAGCTGGGCTGGGCGCGGTTTCCGGGGTTTACGCCCAAGGCCAAGGCGTTGCTAGATGCGCACCCCTGGTATGGTAACGTCCGCGAGTTGAAGAATGTCGTCGAGCGATCGCTGTATCGCTGGGCCGATGGCGAGACGCCGATCGGGCGGATTATCCTCGATCCGTTCGAATCGCCGTGGCGGCCGGCGATGCCGGGAACAGCATTGGCAGTGGTGGAAAGCACGCCGATCGATCCGGTATCCGAGGTGGCGGCACTGCCGGCGCCGGCCCTGGTCAGCATCAATGATCTGCGCGCGGCGGTGCAGGATTACGAGCGCGGCATCCTGATCGCGGCGCTCGAACGGTGCCGGCACAACCAGCGGCGGACGGCGACGGCACTGGCGCTGACCTACGACCAGTTGCGCCATGCGCTGAAGCGGCACAACATGCTGAATGCGGGGGAATA
>JAYUUE010000078.1:0-1914 GCA_043754785.1 Polymorphobacter sp.
CCCTTGATCCCCGATTGCGCCGCCGTGCCGAGCTGCCCCGAGACAATCCGCAGCAGCCGGTTCGAAAGGTCATCAAGGTCGGTCAGCCGCTCGCGCAGATACGGGTCGTCGATAGAGCGCATCCGCGCCCGCGTCCGCGCCTGCACCCGCTCGATCGCGGCTTCTGCCGTCAGCCCGGTGTCGATGGCTTCGTTGATGCGGCGCGACCAGCCTTCATCATAGGCGAACATCTTGTAGGTATCGAGAACGTCGTGATGGTCACCGCCGCCGGCAAATTCTGCCTGGCCCATCATCGCGTCGATCTGCTCGCGCATCCGGGTGAATGCCGCATAAACCCGGGCGCGTTCGCCCTCGATGTCGTCCGACACCGTATGTTCGACGATGACGCGCGGCTGGTGGAACACCGCCGTGCCGTGCCCCAGCCCGTCGACAAGCTTCAACCCCGACAACCGCAACGGGCCGGAACTCGCCGCCCGCGCCCGCGCCGCCTGGGCATCATCGACGAGGCCAGCGCCGTGGATCAACTCCGAAAGCACCATGGCGACGGTCTGCAACGCCTCGATCTCGACTTCATCATAGTCACGCGGCTCACGGTGCTGCACGCCGAGCACGCCGATTGCCGCCTCGCGCCGGACGATCGGCACGCCGGCAAAGCTGTGATAATCATCCTCGCCCGTTTCGGGCCGATAGGCGAAATCCGGATGCGCCTTGGCTTCGGCAAGGTTGAGCGGCTCGCGCGTCGCCGCAATCGTGCCGACCAGCCCCTGGCCCATGCTCAGCCGCGTCACATGGACCGCCGATTGCGCCAGCCCCTGCGTCGCATATAACTCCAGCATCCCGTCGCGCAACAGATAGATCGATGCGACTTCACTGGTCAGCAGCTCGGCCACGATCTTCACCACCTGGTTCAGCTTGGCCTCAGCGCCGGACTTTGCCGCCATCACCTCGTGAAGGCGGCGCAGAATCTCGCGGGCGGCGCTGACAGCGGCCATCAGGCAGCCGTTTCCAGCATGGGCGGTGCACGGCTGCTCAGCGCCGCTTCGGCCTCGGCGACCAGTTCTCCAATGATTTCGGCGACGCTTTGCTCCTTGCTGACCATGCCGACCGACTGGCCGGCCATCAGCGAGCCATTCTCGACATCGCCATCAACGACCGCGCGCCGCAGCGCCCCGGCCCAATAATGCTCGATCGCCAGCTGCCCTGCCGCCAAATCCATGACGCCGCGATCCACCGCATCGGCAATCTCGCGCTGCTTGGCGGTGAACGCCTCGGTGCCGGCATTCTTAAGCGCGCGCACCGGAATCACGGGAAGGCGCGGATCAAGTTGCACACTGGCCACCGCATCACGCGCCGAAGCGCGAAAGAACGCTTTCTTGAAATTGGCGTGCGCCACACTCTCCGCCGACGCGGCAAAGCGCGTGCCGAGTTGCACCCCCGATGCCCCCATCTCCAGCCAAGCCGCAATCGCTGCGCCGCGCCCGATACCCCCGGCAACGAACACCGGCACCTCGGTGATCACCGGCAGAATCTCCTGCGCCAGCACGCCCAGCGACACCGGGCCGATGTGGCCGCCGGCTTCCGACCCTTCGATGACGATGGCGTCCACCCCCGACCGCACCAGCTTCTTTGCCAGCGCCGCCGTCGGCGCAAAGCACATCAGCTTGGCGCCGGCTGCTTTGATCGCGTCAATCGCGGCGCCGGAGGGCAAGCCGCCAGCCAGGACAATGTGACTGACCTTGTGCCGCGCGCAGACCGCAATCAGCTCCATCATCGCCGGATGCAGCGTGATCAGATTCACCCCGAACGGCTTGTCGGTCAGCGCGCGCGTCGCGGCAATCTCGGCATCGAGCAGGTCCGGCGTCATCGACCCGCACGCAATCACCCCGAAGCCACCGGCGTTGGAAATCGCGCTGA
>JAYUUE010000079.1:0-1913 GCA_043754785.1 Polymorphobacter sp.
GCGGCGATGCTGGCGTGGGTGACGGGGATGCCGGCGGCGATTGCCTCAATTACCAGATCGAAGCCATTGCGTTTCGGGCTGCGCGCGCAACCGGGCAGCCCGACGACCGGGCGGCCGTTCAGGCTGCCAAAACACAGCAGGTTGCCGGGATCGACGGGCATGCCGAGGCGTTCGACATGGCCACCGGCTGCGACAAGCGCGGCGGGGATGACGTCGCCGCGATCGACGGTCGCCGAAGCGCCGGCGACGAGAAGGAGGTCTCCAGGCGCTGCGCGCAGGGCGGCGGCGAGGGCGGCGGTTTCGTGCGCGCAGGGCGCGGCTTCGATAAGGGTGCCGCCAACGGCTTCGATGCGGTGGCGGGTGACACGCTCGGTCTTGGCGAGCATCTTGGCCGAAATGCCCGACAGTCGCGTCTGGATAAGCGTGGCGGCGAGCGGGTGAAAGGCGGCGACTGCCATCGGGCTCGAGGCGGCGATTGCCGCCGCCAGATCGGCGGCGGGGACGGCGTAGGGGATGACCTTGATCGTGGCGACGATATCACCGCTGGCCACCCGGGCACCGGCGGGCAGGGTGGCCAGTGTCAGCGACTCGGTCACGGCGTTGACGGCGCCCACCTTGGCGGCATCGATGCAGCACAGGCCGGCGGCGCTGGCAGCGAGATTGACCCGGCCATGGGCGGCCACCAGCGCGTGGATGCCGATGCCGACCAACGCTGCCGCAAGACGCGTGGCGGCAGCGTTTTCGGCGACGTCGCCGGGCGACAGGTGCGCGACGGTGAGGACCGTGACGCCGGCGGCGTGCGCGGCGGCGACATCTGCAGCGGAAAGGATGCGACCCTTGGCCCAGCGCCGGCCGGCGATAGTCTGCGAATGGGCGAGGGTGCCGCCCGCCGCCGTATCGATGGCGACGCTTTTGAAGATCATGCTTTTCGCGTGTGCAGCGCCCGCCAGCTGGCGGTCAGCTCGGCGGCGATGCTCAGCGCGATTTCCGGCGGGTCGGCGGCGCCGATATCGAGGCCGGCGGGACCATGGAGACGGGCGAGTGCGGCCGCATCGAAGCCAAGCGCTGCCAAGCGTTCGCAGCGGCTGGCATGGTTTTTCCGGCTGCCGAGCGCCGCGATGTAGAAGGCCGGTGAGCGCAGCGCGGCGACCAGGGCAACGTCGTCGAGTTTGGGGTCATGGGTGAGGGCAACGATGGCGCTGGCGGCATTGGGACGCCATTCGGCGAGCGCCTCGTCGGGCCAGCGGCGGTCGAGATCGAGCCCGCTGAAGCGGGCGTCTGATGCGAACAAACCGCGCGGATCGACGACAGTGACGGCGATGCCCAACCCCAGCGCCAGCGGCACCAGCGCTTGCGCGATGTGGACCGCGCCAATGATCGCGAGCCGGCGCGGCGGGGGCCAGTGGAGAATCACATCGCCGGTTGCGGCTTCACGGGTTGCGCCAGATGCAAAATCGATGGCGATGGTGACCGGTTCGCCCGTTTCGGCAGCAGAAGACAGCCGGTCGATAAGGGCAAGCGGGAAGCCGGCATCGGACACATGTTGCACCAGCACACTAATGCGGCCGCCGCAGGCCAGCCCGACTTGCCACGCGGTTTCATCCGCCACGCCATAATCGAGCCGGCGCGCGACGTCGGCTGATTCGAGCAGCGCTTGTGCCTCGGTGATGACATCGCCTTCGACGCAGCCGCCGCTGACCGAGCCTTCGAACAGGCCATCATCGCGGATGATAAGCTGGCTGCCCTTGCGGCGCGGCGCCGAGCCCCAGGTTTCGATGACGGTGGCGACGGCGACACGGTGCCCGGCCAGCACCCAGCCAGCCGCAGTGCGCAGGACGGCAAGATCGTCAGCGGCCATCGTCAGCCCCATTGCCAGAGCAGAAACGCCAGCACCGCGAGCACCAGGCCGCCGC
>JAYUUE010000080.1:0-16880 GCA_043754785.1 Polymorphobacter sp.
GCCAGTGTCGTACATGCGGCGCAGTTCCCGGCTTTGCATCGGTGACAGCTTCGGCTGCTTGCCCTTCAACTTGCCCTTGGCCTTGGCCACCGCCATGCCCTCACGCGTGCGCATGCGGATGAGGTCGCTCTCGAACTCGGCGACGGTCGCCAGGATGTTGAAGAACATCTTGCCCATCGGGTCTGTCGGATCGTGCACCGTCGAGCCCAGCTGTAGTTTCACACCGCGCTTCATCAGCTCGTCGGCGATGCCGCGGGCGTCCGGCACCGAGCGGGCGAGGCGATAGAGCTTGGGAACCACCAGCGTGTCGCCGGCGCGGACCGCGGCAAGCGCCTGATCGAGACCGGGCCGCAGCCGATTGGTGCCGGTCAAACCGTGGTCGGTGTAGATCCGATCCTCCGCAACGCCGAGCTTCAAAAGCGTCTCGCGCTGGACCGTCAGGTCCTGCTTGTCGGTCGAGCAGCGTGCATAGCCAATGGCGATCCCGGTCATGGTCAAATCCGTACGTTTAGCCGCCCCTCATTGCAAACATCATCGTACCACTGAAATGAGACTGGCGCATCAGGAGCATGAGTGCTGCTTATTCTGGTACAGGGCAGGGGGTGTCCGCAAGCCGATGGTAATCAGACGGTGATGCTGCTTGCAATGCAATCGGTGCGCGATTTTAATATGTGTCGTTCGGTTCTGACCGGTGCGGACCCACGCCTATGCGCCGACGAGCGACTGAGATCCGACAATGCCGGCCTCGCTGTGTCGGCGCCCTCCGAGTTATGGCTTGATCCGCAATTGCCTAGCGATCTATTCCGCCGTCCAGCCGCCATCAACGATGATGCTGGTGCCGGTGACGAGCGCCGACGCGTCGGATGCCAGATACACTACCGCCCCCATCAGGTCTTCGACCCGGCCGATGCGCCCAAGCTTGATCTTGTCGAGCACGCGCGCCTTGAAGGCAGCGTCCTCGAAATAGGGCCGGGTCAGCGGTGTCTCGATAAAAGTCGGTGCAATCGTGTTCGACCGGATATTGAAGCGCGCCAGGTCGAGCGCAAAGGCCTTGCTCATCCCTTCCAGCGCCCATTTCGACGCACAGTACAAGCTTCGATCCGGCCCACCGACATGGCCCATCTGGCTGCCGACATGGATCAGGCTGCCGGCCTTGCCCGCCGCCCACATGCCGCGCACGCAGGCTTGCGCAACGAAAAAGGCGCTTTTGACGTTGAGGTCGAGCACCGCGTCATAATCCGCCTCGCTCACCTCGGTCATCGGCTTGGGCCGGTTGGTGCCGGCATTGTTGACAAGGATGTCGAACGCCGGCCGCGCGTCGAAGAACGCCGCCACGGCACCAAGGTCGGTGACATCGAGCACCGCCGCCTCACCCGCCATCGCTGCCGCCGCCGGTTCGATCTCGTCGCGGCTCCGCGCCGCCAGCGTCACCGCTGCTCCGGCTTCGGCCAACGCCGCCGCCAGCGCCAGGCCGATGCCGCGGCCGGCGCCGGTCACCAGGGCGCGGCGCCCGTCTAGCCGAAAGCTGGGGGTGCGCGGCAGGTCCATGGTGTCAGCCGACCGGCTCGGCCTTGCCGGCATAGGGCACGTTGCGGCCCCCATAGCGGCGAACGCGGATATTGGCCTGTTCGCCATGGCCGGCAAAGCCTTCCAATGCGCACAGCCGGCTGCAATATTCGCCGATCAGCGTCGAGGCTTCGTCGGTCAGCACGCGCTGATAGGTGCAGGTCTTCAGGAACTTGCCGACCCACAGCCCGCCGGTGTAACGCGCCGCCTTTTTCGTCGGCAGCGTGTGGTTGGTGCCGATCACCTTGTCACCATAGCTGACATTGGTGCGGGCCCCAAGGAACAGCGCGCCATAATTGGTCATGTGAGCAAGGAAATAGTCCGGGTCGCGCGTCATGACCTGGACATGTTCCGAAGCAATTTCGTCGGCGATGCGCACCATTTCGGCGTCATCTTCGGCGACGATGACTTCGCCGAAGTTTTCCCAGGCACGACTGGCGATGTCGGCGGTCGGCAGGATCGTCAGCAACCGCTCGACCTCGCGCATCGTCGCTTCGGCCAGCGCCCGGCTGGTCGTCAACAGCACGGCGGGCGAATCGGGCCCATGCTCGGCCTGGCCGAGCAGGTCGGTGGCTGCGAGTTCACCGTCGCAACCGATCTCGTCAGCGATGACCAGCGTCTCGGTCGGCCCGGCGAACAGATCGATGCCGACGCGCCCGAACAATTGGCGTTTGGCTTCGGCGACAAAGGCATTGCCCGGCCCGACCAGCATGTCGACAGGCGCCATGCTCGCGGTGCCCAATGCCATGGCGCCGACCGCCTGGATACCGCCGAGGCACCAGATCTCGTCGGCCCCGGCCATCGCCTGCGCCGCGACGATCGCCGGCGCCGGCTTGCCGCCGAACGGCGGAGCACAGGTCACGACACGCGCCACTCCCGCCACCTTGGCGGTGATCAAGCTCATGTGCGCCGATGCCAGCAGCGGATATTTGCCGCCCGGGACATAGCAGCCGGCGGCATTGACCGGCAGGTGCCTGTGACCGAGCACCACGCCGGGAAGCGTCTCGACCTCGACATCCTGCATCGACGCGCGCTGGATTTGCGCGAAATTGCGGACCTGCGTCTGGGCGAATTCGATGTCCTTCAGGTCCTGGCCGGTCAACTGGTCGATGCAGCCCTGAATTTCGCCCGGGGTCAGGCGGTAAGATTCGCGGTCCCAATTGTCGAACTTGATCGACAATTCGCGCACCGCCGCATCGCCGCGGCCGGCAATATCGGCCAGAATGCCCTCGACGACGTCACGGACCTTGCGATCGCTATCGGCCTTTGCCTGTGCCGTCGCGCCGCGCTTCAGATATTCAGCCATGTCCCACTCCCTTGGTTGGTGGCAGCGAAGACATCGATGCCGAACTACTACACTGTATCGGCGATGGCGGTGACCGCTCGTCGGCTGGCCGGGGCCTGTTCCGAATGCGGGTCGACACGCCCAATCCCCAGCGGCGGGTAACGGCCGATTCGCTAGCCCCCACATACTAGTATTGACTGCCAATGCAAAAAGCTGCAACCGCGAATTCGCTTAAGGGAGAATGTTGTGGCCACACTAACAACGATGCCGGAATCCATGGCCGATTTGATGGCGGCGCGCGTCGTCCGATATGCCGATCTCAGGCCATGCTATAACGCCTTTATCGATACGCGTTCACCGGGTTCGGAAGCGAAGGAAAACTTCACGATCGTTGGGCCGGGTGTGTCCGAAAATCCCGAGCAGTTCGTCCATATCGCCGAGCCACACGGCTTCAACATCGGCGGCGCCCGCCAGCCGCCGCAATGCGTCAATTCCCAGCACAGCCACGATACTGCCGAGGTCTTTGTCGTCCACACAGGCGTCTGGCGCTTCGACCTTGGCGAACATGGTGACGATGCGCAGGTCGTGGCACGGCCCGGCGATGTCATTTCATTGCCGACGCGGATGTTCCGGGGTTTTACCAATATCGGTGACGACACTGGCTATCTATTCGCAGTCCTTGGTGGCGACGATCCGGGCAAGGTGCTGTGGGCGCCCGAGGTGTTTGACATGGCGCAGAATTACGGACTTGTACTTCTCGAAAATGGCCAGTTGATCGATACGGTGGCTGGGCAGACCGTGCCGGCTGACGCCCGTCCCATGCCGCGGACGAGCCCCGAGCAGGCTGCGATGCTGACGCGGGCGACACCGAAGAACGCCGAAACCCTGCTCTGGCGGGCGCGCGACGGCAGCGGCACGACGCCAATCATCGGCGATGCCGGACCGCTGAACTGGTCGCACCCGTTTTCGCTTGACCGAATCAATCTCGCCGATACGACCGATACCGCCGTCCCGACACGCCCCGAGGTGATCTTCGTTCAGGCCGGCACGGTCACCGTCGCCTGGGATGGCGGGTCACTGACGCTCGGCACCGGTGACACGATGACTTTGCCGCTGGGTATCGAGCGGCGGCTCAGCGGTAGCGCGGCAGTGTATCGGGTCAGCGGTCAGCCCACGGCAGCCTAGGCTCAGGCTGCCGAGCGCCAGAGATTGCGGCTGGCGAGCGCCGCGCCCTCGCTCAGCGTCGCAAGTTTGGCATAAACGATCTCGGGGTCGACCGCGCCAAAGCCGGCAAAAGTCGAGAACCCACAATCGGTCCCGGCAATCACGCGTTCGCGCCCGACAATTCCGGCAAACCGTTCAATCCGTTCGGCGACGACCCTTGGATGTTCCACAAAGTTTGTTGTCGAATCGATCACCCCAGGGATGAGGATCTTCTCGTCGGGAATGATTTCAAGCATTTCAACGAAGTAGTTCCAGTCGTGCTGGTGCCGAGGGTTTGACGTTTCGAACAAAAGGCCGGCGGGTTTGGCGGCCATCAAGGTCGGCAGGATCGTTCCCATTTCGACGTCATGAGTATGCGGACCTTCGTAATTGCCCCAGCAGACGTGCATCCGGACCCGGTCGGCCGGGACATTGCGCAGTGCATGGTTGAGCACTTCGACGTGCTGACCAATCAGGGTCAGATATTCGTCCTCGCTGCGGTCCTTGTACATCATGTGACGGCCGAGCCCGAGGTCGGGCGAATCTAGCTGTAGGATAAGGCCCGCTCCGACGATCATTTCATATTCGGGTCGCATCGCTTCGGCGAGCGCTTCGAGATATTCGTCCTGCGTGGTGTAATGTTCGTTGGGCTGGAACAGCGCGATGACCCCGGGCGATGCGGCATTCATGAAGCCGCCGCCGGGCGAATGCCTCACCATCGCAGCCTCGAAATGCCGGATGTCGTCCAGCAGCGGCGCCAGCGTCTTGGGCGCTACCGGGCCGACGCATTTCGGCCGCCGGTAGGTTGGGGTGCCGCCGCCCTTGCTCTGGCGTTCGAGGAAGGAGGGAAAATCCTCGAGGTCCCTGGGCGGCGAGCGCGGGCTGTCGCCATCGAAGCCGGTGATGCGATCCTTGATATAGGTGGCGTACGAGATTTTCGACATCTCGCCGTCCGAAACCAGATCGATGCCGGCTGCAATCTGCCGCGCCACGGCGGTGTCGACTGCCGCGCCGATCACGTTGTCGAACTGGCCCGGCGCAATGGCTTCACCGCGTTCGATGGCGAAGACCAGGTCGGTCACCGCCGATGAGCGGGGAAGCGAGCCGACATGCGTTGTCAGGATGCGATCAGTCATGAAAACCCTTTCGTTATGAGCCATTCATCGATTTGCGCAGCGAGAAGCGCCGGTGCTTCGAGCGGGAGCATGTGGCCGGCGCCGGGGATCGAGAACAAGGTGGCATTACCGATGTCAGCGGCCCAGCGGGCATGCCAGGCCGGCGGGCAGAGCTGGTCCTCCGTCCCGCAACCAAGCATCACCGGGACAGTGATCGTCGCCAGCGCAGCGACGCGGTCAGCACGCAGCCGCAGTGCCTCGCTCTGCTGGACAAAGACGTCGCGTCCGAGCGCAAGGCCCATTTCTCGAAGCACCGCCAGCAACACTGCGTTGCCGCGATTGCGTGCCGCGAGATAATTGGGCTTCAATTCTTCGACAAGAACGTGCTCCAGCCCTCCGCCGCGCACCTCGGCCTGCTGGTTCGGGCGATGTGCGGCGCGTTCGGGCAGGTCGGCGGTAGCGTTGTAACCGAGCAGTACCAGTCCGGCGATGCGGTCGGGCGCCTGCACCCACATTTCAGCGGCCACAATCGCACCCATCGAAAAGCCGATCGGTAGTAGCGGACCGGGCGTTGCCGCCAGCGCACGCGACGCCATGGCTGCGATGCTGTCGTCCAAGGTCAGATCGGCATCGACCGGCGGATTCGACCCTTGCTGCGCCAGGGTCCTGGCCAGCACCGCGTCGTCGCCGCGCCACAGCCGCGCGTCGCACATGTTGCCGGGAAGGAGAACCGGGGTCATGCGCCAAGGCCGCCGGCGATCTGGCGGAGCACGGCAAGCTCGTCGAAAATCGTCATGTCCTCGAGAATAGCGCCACCGCGGAGCCGGTAATGCGACACTGCCATCAGCAGGATCTCGCGCCCGCTTGCCGGCCCCCAGACGCCGCCGCCGCGGTGCGATCCGGTGAAGGCCCAGCGGACGGCCACAGCCGTGTCGCCGTGTGGCAACGGCCGCGCCGCGATATGCTCCAGTCGCCACGCCGGATCATGCAGGCACGCCCGGATCTGCGTCAGGCAGCCGATCCAATAGCCTCGCCCCTGGCCGCGCCGGTTCGACGGCCAGCGGATTTCAGCAGCCGGGGACAGGGCTAGCGCCGCATCGCCATAACGATCGTCGCGCCAGGCCATGGCCAGCATCGCTACAATGGCAGCGGCAGGATGACCGTTGGGGATGGGACAATCGCCGCCGCTGCGTGTCGCTGCCATCGCCGCTGTCCGCCATGCATGCCGTGATTGCTCGCCATCGCAATCCGCCGCCGCTTGCGCTTGCGCCACCGCCCAGGGATCACCGCCGATCTGGAGCAGCGCGCGCAAATTGTCGCGCACCAGCCATTCCTCGATGATGCGGTTTTCGCGGCACAGGCAATCGGCAATGGTCATCACGCCATTGCCATTGTGCGTCGCCGGCCCGAGCAACGCGTCGTCGCCCATGTGCGTCGATCGGCTGACAATGCGGTGCGAACTGTACAGCCCGGCGGCGCCATCGTCCGACCAGATGACGTCTTGCCCGATCAGCGCCCGGTCGGGCGTCGCGCCGAGCGTGGTTACCGTGTTCTGCACCACGGCTTCGACTCCCGAAACCGGCCCGGCCAGTGTGTGGATGGCGCAGTCGGCGCTATAATGCGACCGGCAAAGACCGACGTTCTTTTCCTCCCAGATGCGGTGGGTGCAGCGGATGATGTAATCGACGAAATCGCGATAGACCGGCTCGTAGCCCGGCAGGTCCTGCCGCGACGCGCCTGGCTCCAGCAGATCGTCGAGGCGGCGCCCGGCGGGCGAGCGCACTTGGGGCGGATCATCCCAGGTCATGCTGCAGTCATGGCCTTTGCCGGGCGCGGTGTCCGCACCACGGTTTCCGGAATCATCAGCCAGACGAGGCCGCCGAGGCTGAAACCCGCCGCCGACAGCAGCATTGCACTCGTCAATCCAGAGGCTTCGGCGATCGCGCCGGTGACCAACGGCGCCGTCATCGAGATGATCCGCCCCCAGTTGAAAATCGACATTGCCGTCGATCGGACGTACGCCGGGTAAAGTTCGGAAATCCATGGCGCCCAGGCGACCGAACAGGTCATCATGAAGCCCCAGAGCAATCCCCCCACCTGGAGGGCGTCGGGACTGTCGAGCACTGTCAGGTAGAGCACCACCATGACGCTGGCACCGAAAAAGCCGATCCCGGTCATCCGCCGGCCGAATCGATCGCTGAACCAACCCCAGAAAAATGCCCCAAGCATGGCGCCGATAAACTGGAAGTAGACGATACGGGCGCTGATTTCGGGTGAAAACCCCTTCACATCCTTGAGATAGGTTGTTACCCAGCCGGCAAATGCCTGATAGGCGAAGAAATTGAGGCCGACGAGTAGGAACAGCAGCGCCGTCCGACGCCGCAATGCCGGGGCAAACAGCTCGAAAATCGGCAGTTTCGCCGCCGGCAAGATCTCGCTGTCACCGCCCCAGGGTCGCATTTGCCGGTCATCCGGGATGAAAACAAAGACGAGGGGGGCTATAAGCATGGGCGGAATTGCCGCCGCCCACAGCAAAAGGTGCCAGTCCTGCTGCCCCGCGTGTGTTCCCGACGCCCAGCCAAGGGCAATCACAGCCAAATTATAGGTGCCATTGCCGACCGCAGCGAGTTTTCCGCGGATCTGGGAGGCGAAAAGCGACATGTACGTGCCGATCAGCACCGGGAAAATCGCGCCGAGGAAGAAGCCGAGGGCAAATCTCTGAGCAAGAAGCAGCGGATAGCTGCCGACATAGACCCCGCAGGCACCGAAAAAACCGAAACCGGCAATGACAAAAAATAGTGTACGGCGACGACCAAAGCGGTCGGCGACCTGTGCAAGGATGATCGCGCCGACCAGCGCCCCCAGGCTTTGTGCCGTGTAGGTCGATCCGGCTTGGGTCAGAGTCAGACCCAGTTGGTCGCGAATTTGCGGGCGCAGGATGTCGACGGTGTTCCACGACCAGCCGTAAAAGAACTCGGCAACCATCAGAAAGGCAAAGGCCGTCCACCGGCGCGCAGCGGAAACGTCTTCCGCACGGATCAGTGCGTCTGCCACCATTGCCTGCCACTCCCCTTTTATCAGACGATGAATGCATTCAAAGTCAATTGCAAGGCTGCGCGGACACTCTGGCGGGTATCAGGGACCCAAGCGCGCCGATGCGCCGTCGATCAGTGCGCCGGCAAAGGTCCGCACTTCGGGTGGCAGGTCCGGGTCGGCAATGCGTTCCATCAACATTGCCACTGCTGCCTCAGTCATCCGCCGTACCGGCTGGCGCACCGTCGAAACCCGGTAACTCGCCCACATTGCAGGAGCGACGCCATCGAAGCCGACGATCGACAGGTCGGCGGGAACGCGCACGCCGAAGTGTAAGCGGGCGCAATCGATGGCGCCGATCGCCATCAGGTCGTTGGCGCAAACCAGCGCATCGAGCTTGCCATCGGTGATGGCCATCAGGGTCCGCAAACCTGCATCACCGCTTTCATAATCGAAAGCGCCCGGCGCGATCACGGGCTCGAAACCATGTTCGCGGAGGCGCATTTGTGCGCCGCGAACGCGTTCTTGCCCGACAAAGCTATCCTCGGGACCGGTAATGATGCCGAACTGCCGGTGGTCGCCGGCCACCAGCCGGTCGACAAGCTGACGTTCGCCACCGATTGAGTCGCAAAAGACGCTGGCGACGGGTTCGCCTTCGCCGAAGCGATTGTACAAGACAACGGGAACGCGGTGGCGGGCAAAATCGCGAAGATGTTCGGGTGCCAGGCGCGCTGCGACGATGGCGCCATCGACTCGATAGCGCCAGACCTGGTCGAGGATTGCGGCGACTTCGCCTTCGGCCTGCAGGGTGAAGAGCAGGACGCGGATGCCGCGATCCGACAGCCGCCGTGTCAGTTCGGCGAGCACTTCCGGGTAATAGAGATTGGCGAGATTGGAGATGATCACGGCAACAAGGTTCGACTGTTTGGTGATCAACCCTGACGCCATGGCGTTGGGATGATAACCCAGGTCACGCGCCGCACTCAGCACCTTGGCACGCGTTTTTGGGGCAATGCTCGCACCGGGGCGGAAACAGCGAGAGACCGCCGATTGAGACACGCCGGCGCGCTGGGCGACGTCGTAAGACGTCGGAGGGCTGCGGTGGCCGGATGTTTTTATCATCAGTCCCGAGACTGCCGCATTCCGTGTTCTTTTACCAGCGGTCGCAACGCTGCCGAAGCGCAGAGGGTGCCGTGTTGCAAACGAAGTCACTTGCCAAGCGATTTCAGCAGTGGCAGCAGATGCAGAACAGGGGAGCCAAAGTGTCGCATTCGCCAGACTCGACATGCGTGAGACCGGCTTCGATGGCTGATCTCGATGCCCTGTATGCCCTTGCCGTGGCCGGTGGCAGCGGGTTGACCAATCTGCCGCCCGACCGAAAGGCGCTGCACGGCAAGCTGGCCGACAGCTGTCAGGCGATCGAGAGCGAGGCCGGGCGTACGGCCGGAGCCCCGATCATTCTGATGGTCGAGCATGGCGGCGAGATCGTCGGCACATCGTGCATCTTTGCCCGGGTCGGCGCCCAATGGCCGTTCTACAGCTATCGGCTGACACGCCAGGCGAGCCGATCGCTCGCCATCGGGCGGTCCAAGTCGCAGACGCTGCTCAACCTCGCCAATGATTTCGAAGGTGAAGCCGAGGTCGGTGGCCTGTTCATCGATCCGGCACGTCGCGGCCATGCCTTTGGCACGTTGGCAGCACGAGCGCGCTATCTGTTCATGGCCATGCATCGCGACTGGTTCGGCCGCCGCGCCATTGCCGAACTGCGCGGCTGGCAGGACAGTGACGGCCGGTCGCCGGTATGGGAAGCGATCGGCCGGCATTTCTACGACATGGACTTTCACGATGCCGATCGTACCGGCGCGCTTGGTGGCAACCAGTTCATCGCCGATCTTGGCCCGCGCTATCCGATTTACGTCTCGACGCTGCCGCGGGCGGCGCAGGATGCGCTGGGCCGCCCGCATGACGACGGCCGCCCGGCATATGAAATGATCGTCGCTGAAGGTTTTGTCGCCGGCGATTATGTCGATATTTTCGACGGTGGTCCGACAGTTGTCGCCGACATCGATTCAATCCGAACGATCCGTGCTGCCTTGCGGGTGCCGATGACCGCAATCGGGGAGGGCGGCGACCCGGTGCTCGGCGCCTGCGGACGCGGCACGGCCTTTCGCGTTGGGCGCGGCACTGCAACGCGCGACGGGGTGCTGGGCGCCGACCTTGCCGCAACGCTCGGTGTCGTGCCCGGCGATGTCGTCCTGCTCGTCGCTGCTTAGAAAGAGACGCTATGGTGCCTTTTGGCTTGCCCCGGCGCCCGACGGTCACGCGCATCCGGCAGCGCGATACGCGAGTTCTGCGGGCACTGGACGGCGTGCGCACCCAGCCGATGGCCGGGTTCGACGACCAGTATCTCGATATCGTCGATTACATCGTCCGGCTGACCGACGAAGTGTGGACCGATCGCGCCGTGGGGAGGATCTATGAGACGTACGACGCCAGCTGCACCGTCTATTCGAGCTATGGTATCGTCCGCTCGGTGGAGGATGTCGTGGCGGCGACAATGGCGAGCCTGCATGCCTTTCCCGATGGCGAGGATCACCATCTCAATGTCGCTTGGTCGGGGGACGAACAGATCGGGTTCACCACGTCGCATCTCGGCTTTTCGCAATCGACCAACCTTGGCGACACGATTTACGGGCCGGCAACAGGCAAGCGCACGGGCAGCCGCTTCTGCGCGGACTGCATCAGCCGCGACAATCGCATCCACACCGAATGGCTGGTGCGCGACAATGGCGCACTGGTGCGGCAACTGGGGCTCGATCTTCATGAAGCCGCGCGCATCGTGGCAGCGCTGCCGGCGCCCGAAGTCGCCGTTGTATCGGTGCCGACGCGGCTGAACGGCCAGGCACCGCGGCAATTCTATGACATGCCTAACGACACGCCGGAAGGCTGGGCCCGGCACCATTTCGGCCAGATCTGGAACGCGCGCCGGCTCGAACATGTGCCGTTCCACTATGCCGCTAATGCCGTGGCGCATTGGCCTGGCGGCCGCGAAGCGACAGGGCCGCGTGCCATCGGATCGCTGATCATCGGCCTGATAGCCAGCCTGCCCGATGCCACGCTGCGAGTCGATCATGTCAGTTGGTCGGACGAAACTGACGGAGTCATCCTCGCCGTGCGTTGGCGACTGGAGGGGACGACCCGGCCCGGCGGCTTGCTCGGCGCCGTGCCCGACGGCAAGCCGGTGTTTGTGATGGGAATGAGCCATATGCGCTTCGGCAATGGCCATGTGGTCGAGGAGTGGACGGTGTTCGACGAAGTCGGCGTTCTTGCACAGGCGTATCGGGTATGATGCGCTGGGATGACTTGCCGGAGGTGGTCTCACCCGTCGGGCGGCGGCTTGCCGACATCCTCGCCGAAGGGCCACGGCAGCAGGACCTGCCGGGCTATGACCCGGTCTATCGTGACTTTGTCGACTATATCATGCGCTGCACCCACCGCATCTGGGAGGAGAAGAACATCGGCCTGTGCCGAACCCATTACGGCGACGATTGCGTTATGCACACACTGGCAGGTCCGGCGGTCGGCGCCGCAAATGTCGTCGAAGGCACGATCGGGTCGCTAGGTATGTCGAGCGACCGGCAGGTCATCGGCCAGGACGTCGTGTGGAGCGACGATGGCGACGGCATCCTCCACAGTTCACACCGCATCAACGGCCAGATGACGCACATGGGTGACGATGCCATGCTCGGGGCGGCCAGTTTTCGCGGCACCGGCGCGACGACGATCGCCGACTGTGCCTGTCGCGCCAATCGCATCGTCGAGGAGTGGCTGGTGCGTGACAACTGGCGGGCGGTAGCGCAAGTCGGCGGCGACCCCTGGGCCGTGGCCAAGGCGCAGGCCGGGGCAGATCGCGACGGCGACCCGGCGCGGCATGGCTGGCGCGCCGACGCGATCGCCGCCGTGCGTGCCGGTTGTGACGCGAAAACCGCCGACACCCCGGCAGCAATCCCGGCCGCGCTGTTGGTCGCGGCCTTTCGTGACGATCTGTTCGGCGACGCGGCCCAGGCCCTGTCACCGGCTGCGGAAATCCGCTGGCCGTCGATGCGGCGCGGTCATGGCCGTGGCTTCTGGATCGGCTGCGCCACGCAGTTGCGTGCTATGCTACACGACGTTGCCCTGACGATCGACCATGCCGCGGCGCGGCCGCTGCCGCATGGCGATATCGCAGTGGCGATACGCTGGTCGCTGGCAGGGCGCCACGCTGGCGCTGGAGCCTGGGGGCCGGCGACCGGGCGCGACCTGCTGGTGATGGCGATCTCGCACTACCGCCTACGCGCTGGCGTCATCACCGAGGATGTGACCGTGTTCGACGAGCTTGCGGTGCTGCGCCAGGTGGCGGGAGGGTTCGGAGCATGATCGAAGCGATTGCAGCCGTCGCGGGCGGACGCGCACCGCCGGAACTGCTTCATTCCTGCCGTCTCGAAGTCGGTGGATTCGATGCGTTCGGGATCGAAGCAATCGGCGATGCCTTTCGGCGCGATCCGGTATCGCTAAATGACGCCAGCATCGCCGAAACCAGTATGCACTTTGCCGCCATGATCGGCGAACAGGCGCTGTTCGCCGACCTGTACGATGGCAATATCGGCCGGTTGTGGCGCGCTGGACGCGCTGCGCCACACCCGGCGGAGCCCTTTGTCGCCGTGCCGTTCGATCCCGACCTGCGCCAAGCGCGCGGCGACATCGAGTTTCTCGCCAGCGATCACCCGCAGCTCGATGTCGCCGCCGAGGACCGGGTTCGTGCAGCCGGCCTTGCCATCCTCGCTCACGACCCGATGGCGTGGCGATCGCGCGGCTTTGTCATCCGGGCGTTTGGCACGGCGGCACGCGGCGCCGCGCTGTTCTCGGTCTATCGTATGACCGCCGACCGCGTCCGTGCCTCGGGGTTCGGCCATGCCGTTGCCGTGTGGGCGAACGACACGATCGACATCGCCGTCGACATTACCCCGGCACCGGGTGACGGCCGCGTCCGGATCGTTGCATGAAGCCACCACCGCCGAGCCGGCAACTGAAGCTGTCGTACAGCCTTGGCAGCACCGCCGAAGCGCTGGTTTTCACGGCAAGCAGCAGCTTTTTGCTGCTGTTCTACAATCAGGTGCAGGGGCTGCCGGCCAGCCACGTCGGCATTGCGCTGGCGTGCGGGTTGTTCTTCAACGCGGTGTTCGACCCACTCGTCGGGTCCTGGTCGGATCGGACGCGGTCGCGCTGGGGGCGGCGTCACCCGTTCATGTTCGCGTCGGTGCTGCCCGCCGGGCTGCTGTTCTGGGCGGTGTTCAATCCACCCGACATCGGCGAAGTTGGGACACTTGTCTGGCTGGCGGTGACCAACTCGCTGCTGCTCGCGGCAATGACGCTCTATCACACGCCGCACCTCGCGCTCGGCGGCGAACTGTCCGACGATTATCTCGAACGCTCGAGCGTCATGGCGTACAACACGTTTTTCCTGTGGATAGGTGATACCCTCGGCTGGTTGCTGTCGTTCCGGGTGTTCTTTGCCGCCACCGAAAAATTCCCCAACGGTGCGCTCGATCCATCGCGATGGCCGCTGTTTTCGGGAAGCATCATGGTCGCGGTCATCGCCTTGCTTGCCTATTCGAGCTGGTCGACGCGGGCGCGGATACCGTATTTGCCCAAACCCGCCGTTGGAACCCCGGGGTTCAGCGGGCGCGAACTGCTCCGCGATCTCGGGCGCGCCCTGTCAAACCGCAACTATGTCATGCTGCTGCTCGGATTGTTTTTCATCTCGATGATGGTCGGGGTTCGGGGCGGACTGTGGCTGTACGGCGCGAGCTATTATTGGCGGCTGACCAACGACAATATCAGCTGGTTCGCGATCGGCAGTTTCAGCGGTTATGTCGTTGCCGCCTTTGTCGTCAAACGCCTCCATGTTCGCTTCGACAAGCGCTGGACCGGCGCCATCGCGCTGCTGCTCTATGCCGTCGGCCCGGCGATCCCGCTCGGGCTCGGCATGCTGGGGCTATTGTCGCCGCAGACCGGCGGGCTGTTGTGGATCCTTGTCGGCTTTTCGATCCTCCAGCATGCGCCGTACAGCGTCATGGTGACGACAATCAACTCAGCGCTTGCCGACATCGCCGACGAAAACGAACTAAAATTCGGCATGCGGCAGGAGGGCATCTTATATTCGACACGAACCTTCTTTGCCCGCGTCGACCAGGCGCTCGGCACGGCAATCGCCGGCTGGGTGCTGACGCTGATTGCCTTTCCGGCCAAGGCGGTGCCGGGGCAGGTCGATGAGCGGGTTCTTGCCGGGCTGGCGGCCGCGTTCGTCATTTCGACGCTGCCCGGGTTGATCGCGGTGTTTTTCTACGGGTCGCTACGCGTCACGCGGGCCAGCTATAAAGCCACGCAAGCGGCGCTGATCGACAAACGGGGACCCGACGTGGCGCCGGCATAAGCGCTCGCGCCGATGACATTTCCGGACCCGCGCCGACGTAGCCAGACACTCGCCTATCTTGTCGCGCTGCAGTTCTTCTACGCCTGGGCCTGGAACAGCAGCGACGTGTTGCGCCCGGCGTTCCGTGCCGCACTCGGCCTCAGTCTGACACAAGTCGGCGCCGGTTATTCGGCGCAGGTAGTGGGAGCGCTCGCCGGCGCCATGGCGCTGGTGCGCTTCGAGCATGTCGTTGGCCGCCGCCGCACGCTGGCGCTGGTCAGCGCCGGTATCGGGCTCTCGCTCGTCGCCGGCGTGCTGGTCGGCAGCTGGCCGGCGTTCCTGCTGCAACGCTTTGCCGTCGGTTTCTTCGGCGGCGCGGTGTTTCCCCTGACGATCGGACTGATTACCGAACTGTTCGATAGCCGGTTTCGCGGCCGCCTCGCCAGCCTCGTTGACGGCACCTATTTCGGCGCGGTCGCCGTCCTTGGCCTTGCGGCGGGGCAGGCGGGAATGGGCGGCTGGCAGACGCTGTTGTGGATCGGCGGAGTGCCACCCTTTCTGTTTGCCGTCGCCGCCTATCGTTTTGTCCCCGATTATCACGCCGCGCCGGTGACCGACGTGCCGCGAGCCGCGCGGGCCGGATTGTTCAGCGCGGCGCACCGGACGCGAACGATCATGCTGACGACGATGATGGGCGCCAACGCCTGTGGGTCGCAGGCGTTCAGCGGCTGGATGACGACCTATCTTCATGACGTCGTGCACCTGCCGGCAACACAGATCGGCGCGATCATTGCGGCGCAATTTGGCGGCGCTGTTGCCGGCTGCATCGGTTGGGGGATGGTCATCGACCGCTTCGGCCGCCGCGCGGGTGCTTTGGGCGTGCTGACTGCCAGTGTTGTCGTGACGCTGTTCCTGGTTGCCGGGCCGTCGCCGCTGCTGCTCGGGGCGTTGTCGGCGCTGTTCGGCGTGGCGTTTTCAGCGGTAGTGTCGATCGGGCCTTGGCTTGCCGAACTTTATCCGTGCGAGCTTCGAACAGCGGCGACTTCCATGTTTCAATGGGGGCGCTTCATCAGCCTGCTGGCGCCGCTCGCGACGGGCGGGATTGCAGGCGCTTACGGCCTGCGCGCGGCGATGGCCTTGGCGATTGTGGCGTTTGCGCTCGCGGCGCTACTCTGGTCGCGACTGCCGGAAACGCTTGTTCGAGATTAGGTCCCGAAGCGCCCCAGACTGTACGGCGCCGGGTTGATGTGTGGTGGCGCCCCCGCAACCAGTTCGGCGATCAGGCGTCCCGTGGAGGGCGCGCCGATCATCCCGTCATGGCCATGGCCGACAGCGGCGAACAGCCCCGGATGGCGCGCAACGGGCCCGATTGCGGCAACGCTATCGGGCAGTGACGGGCGGAAGCCCATCCACAGTCGCTGCGTCTCCGCCTGCATCCCCGGGAACAGTTCATCTAGGTGGCGGCGCAGCACCGTGGCGCGCGTTTCATCGGGCGGCGCATCGAGGCCTGCAATTTCGACGGTGCCGGCCAGCCGCAAGCCTTCGGCCATCGGCGTGATCGCCAGCCCGCGCGCGCGGTGAATAATCGGCAGTGCGATCGGGATCGAGGGTGCGCCCAGTTGCAAATGATAGCCGCGTTCGGTTTCAAGCGGGATGTGCGCGCCGAGTGGCCCAAACAGCGATTTCGACCAGGCGCCGGCACAGACGATCACCGTTGTCGCGGTGACATTGGCCTTGCTGGTCATCAGCTGCCAGCCATCGACGCCAGGAATAAGCTTGAGGACACGTTCCTGGCGCAGCGCGCCGCCACGCGCCACCAGCCCGGCAAACATGCCCTCGACGAGCTTATGCGGCGACAGCGTGTAACCGTTGTTCGGAAACAGCAGGCCCCGCTTTGCAAAGGGCGCGATGCCGGGAAACAATTCGCGCAACCGTTCCGGACCGAGCGTTTCGCAACCGATGCCGAGCTCGTCGCGGATGGCATTGCCAAGGCGTTCGTCGGCACCGGGCCGCTCGCCGCGCGCCAGCACGACGCCGCCCGACTGGCGCAGCAGCTGGTCGAACGCTGCATCGCCGAGTATGGTGCGATAACCGTCGAAAACTCCGCGATGAAGGGCATGCAGCGCTCGGGCACCGCGCTTGGCGGCGCTTGCCCGGCTGGCGAGCACCCATCGCATAAGCCAGGGCGCCGCGGTGAGCAGGTACGACGGCCGCACGCGTACTGGGC
>JAYUUE010000081.1:0-1910 GCA_043754785.1 Polymorphobacter sp.
CCGGGGGCGGGGGTGCGGCCGGATTTGTCAGTGAACAAGCGGTATTCGGCGAGCGTGGCGGCGGGGGTTTCGGCGAGGAGGCGGGCGCTATCGACAGGCGGCGCCGGTGTGGCGCCTAGGAGCAGAAGTGCCATGAACGGCAGCGTTGGGCTCCACCCCCTCCCCGGCCGGCCGCGCCGGCTCTCGCCGCCCGTGTCGAGGAGGAGGATAGATTTTGCTCGCGTCACCTTGCCCGGGCTTCCTGGGCCGCCGGGAGGACGATCTTGGCGGGTTCGGGGAGGGTTGCCAACATCAGCATTTTGGCGACTTCGGGCTGGGCGTTGGTTGGCGACGCGCCCTGGATCTTGAGATTGAGGTTGAGCAATGGGCCGTCGTTGACGAAAATGCCGCCTTCCGGCGTGGTTGACGCGCCGCCGGGGACGGTGAAGCTGGTCACGCCGTCCCACATCACTGGCGGCAGCGTGCCGCCGATGGCGGCTGCGATCTGGGCGCCGCCCTTGAACGCCGGCGCGGTGCCGTTGCCGGCGTAGCGGTTGCCGCGGACGGCGATGGCGCGGGGCAGCGGATTATAGGCCTTGTCGGTGAATTTCTGGGTGTAGGCGACGAGCATCACGGCATTGCCGCCGTTGTCCTTGATATCATTGTCGAACACATGGACGTCGCGGTTGGCCATGACCATGACGCCCGTTCCGGGGGGAACACTCGCGACGATGTTGCCGATGCCGGCGAAATTGGGGTGGTTATTGGCGATGACCTGATTTTGGAACAGCCGAATGCTGTGGCCACCCTGTTGCGGCAGGTCGGGCAGGTCGAAAACGAGGATGCCACCAGTGTTGCCGGTGGCGGTGTTGCCGAAGACATCGGCGTAGTAGCTGTTCTCGATCTCGATGCCGGCGACATTGCCTTCCGCCTTGCTGTTGCGGACGATGATCTGGTCGGATTGGCCGACATAAATGCCGGCGTCCGATGCACCTTTCACATAGACTCTGTCGATAAGGACGTGCTTCGAGCTGACTGGATAGACCCCGTAAGCGCCGTTGGTGGATTTGGGCCCGCCGGTCCATTCGACGCGCAGGTTGACAAAGCTGATGCCGTCGCTGCCCTTTGACTTGATGCCATTGCCCTTGGCGTTTTCGACGGCGAAATCGCGGAGCAGGACATTGCTGGCGGTGATCAGCAGGCCTTCGCCTTCACCCTTTTGGCTGGTGAAATCGAGGATGGTCTTGGTTGGCCCGGCGCCGGCAACCGTGACGCCCGCCACGTCGAGCGACAGGCCGTCGGCCAGCCCGTAGCGCCCGGCGGCAAGCTGCACCCGGTCACCGGGCTTGGCGTCAATCAGCGCGGTTTGCAGGCGATCCTGGGCGTCGGCGCCGGGTTTGACGGTGATGGTCCGGGCGTTGGCGGATGTTGCAATCACCACTGCGGCGAGCAGCACGGCAGGTTTGCGCATGATCGTTTCCCCAAAAACCTATGTGATTTTGTTGGCGGCACTTTCCGCGCCTTGGCGTTCCGGTTCAACCCCCCGCTGACAGATAGCCATACCAGAGGATGAGCAGCACCAGCCTGGGCGCAAACGCCGAGCGGCTGATGGTGGCGAGGCCGATGGCGACGAACGCTGCTGCGGCGCCGGTGCCAAGCGCCTGCGGGACAACAGCGAAGCCGTGGCCGGGGATGGCGGGGAGGGCGAGCAATACCGTCCAGCCGCTGCCGGCGATGAGAAAGGCGATCCGCCGTGCCCAGGGTGATTGCGGGGTGGTCCGGGTGAGGCTGAGCAGCCCGCGCGCCTCGCTGCGGCCGGCATGGGCGGTAAAGGCAAAGATCAGCAGCAGCAATGCCGCCGGGCTGGCGGTGTGGCGAAAATCGGCGAGGAAGGCGGTGATCGCAACGGCGACGGCGATCAGTTTGAACAG
>JAYUUE010000082.1:0-1903 GCA_043754785.1 Polymorphobacter sp.
CAGTGGGATAGACGTAGAAACAGTCGATCGGCTGGGCGGTGGATGTTTGGGCCTTGATCAGCTTTGCCGCACCGGCTGCGCTGATGCTGGTGACGCCGATGTCGCTGGCGCAGGCGTCGGCCCTGCCGGGGCGGCACAGCCAGTTGGCATCCTGGGTGTAGTCGGGTGCGGAATAGGGCGCGGGTGCCGGTGCCTGGGCGGCGACGGGCGCGGCGAGCAGCGCTGCGATGAGGACGTAGCGCATGTTACCAGCCTGCCTTCAGCTTGGGGGAAACGTCCATGCCCATCCGCTCCAGCGACTCGGCGATCTTGTCCCGACCGGCATCGTGTTCGGCCCAGAACATCGGCCCGCCGCGATAGATCGGCCAGCCGTAACCGTTGATCCAGACAATATCGATGTCGCTGGCGCGCTGCGCCATGCCTTCACCCAGGATTTTGGCACCTTCGTTGATGATCGGATAGAGGCAGCGTTCCAGGATTTCCTGATCGCCTATCTCGCGGCGGTTGATGCCCTTTTCGGCGGCGTAATCGAGGATGATCTGCTCGGCAACCGGCGACGGGGTGCGGTTGCGGTCGGGGTCGTAATCGTAAAAGCCCTTGCCGTTTTTCTGGCCGCGCAGGCCCGCTTCGCACAGGCGATCGCGGACGCTGATGCCCTTGGAGGTTTCGGCCGACCAGCCGATGTCGAGGCCGGCCAAGTCGCTCATCTGGAACGGGCCCATCGGAAAGCCGAAATCGGTGAGCACGCGGTCGACATCGGCCGGGCGGGCGCCTTCGAGAATCAGCTTGTTGGCCTGTTCCTGGCGCGCGCCGAGCATCCGGTTGCCGATGAAGCCGTGGCAGACGCCCGACACAACGCCGATCTTGCCAATGGCCTTGCCGGTGGCCATCGCCGTGGCGAGCACCTGCGGGGCGGTTTTGGCGCCGCGCACGACTTCGAGCAGCCGCATGACGTTGGCGGGAGAGAAGAAGTGCATGCCGACGACGCTTTCGGGGCGCGACGTGCTGGCGGCGATTTCATCGACGTTGAGATAGCTGGTGTTCGACGCGAGGATGGCACCGGGCTTGGCAATGGTATCGAGCCGGCCGAAAATATCCTTCTTGATTGCCATATTTTCGAAAATGGCTTCGATGATCAGGTCGGCATCTTTCAGGTCTTCGAGCGCCAGGGTGGGGGTGAGGCGGGCCATGCGGGCTTCGACCTCCTCCATGCTGAAACGGCCCTTTTTGGCGCTGTTTTCGTAATTGCGGCGGATTACGGCGACACCCTTGTCGAGGGCCTCCTGTTTTGTCTCCACGATGGTCACGGGGATGCCGACCGACAGGAAGTTCATGGCGATGCCGCCGCCCATGGTGCCGGCGCCGATGATGCCGACCGATTTGACCGGCAACAGCTCGGCCTTGGGATCGAGCCCGTCGATCTTCGCGGCCTGGCGTTCGGCGAAGAAGATATAGCGCTGCGCTGTGGCTTGCGAGCCCGCCATCAGCTTCATGAATTCTTGGCGTTCGACCTTCATGCCCTCGGCGAACGGCAGGGCGACGGCGGCTTCGATACATTTGATATTGGCTTCGGGGGCTTCGAAACCCTTGAAGGCGCGGGCGTTGGCCTGGCGGAAATCGGCGAACATCGGGGCCAGCGACGCGGCGTCACCGCCGAGCTTCGACTGGTCGTCGCGGACTTTCTTGAGCGGGCGATTTTCGGCGGCGATGCGGCGGGCGAAGGCAATGGCGCCGCCCCTGAGGTCTCCATCCACGATTTCGTCGACCAGCCCGGCGGCAAGCGCGTCGTTGGCGCCCATCTGCGCGCCGCTCGTCACCATCTGCAACGCCTTGGCAGCGCCGACGATGCGCGGCAGGCGCTGGGTGCCGCCGGCGCCGGGGAGCAGGCCGAGCTTGACCTCGG
>JAYUUE010000083.1:0-1902 GCA_043754785.1 Polymorphobacter sp.
GAGCCGGCCAATGGCTGAATTTGAAGGCGCGCCGTGGAAGGCTGATCTCGAGCGGCGGACGCTGGGGGCTGTCGAAGCGTTGAAGCATGATTTGCAGGGTCTACGCACCGGGCGCGCCAACACCAGTCTGCTCGATCCGGTGACGGTCGAAGTTTATGGCTCGGCGATGCCGCTGTCGCAGGTGGCGACGGTAACAGCGCCGGAACCGCGGATGTTGAGTGTCCAGGTTTGGGACAAGTCGAACGTCACGCCGGTGGAAAAGGCCATTCGCTCGGCGGGGCTGGGGCTCAACCCGATCACCGATGGCCAGACGCTGCGCCTGCCGATCCCGGACATGACCGAGGAACGCCGCAAGGAAATGGCCAAGCTGGCGTCGAGCTATGCCGAAAAGGCCAAGATCGCGGCGCGCAACGTGCGGCGCGATGGCATGGAAGCGCTGAAAGCCGCTGAAAAGAAGGGCAAGATCAGTCAGGACGAGCAGAAAAAGTTCGAGGCCGAGCTGCAGAAGATCACCGACAAATCGATGCTCTATATCGATGCGGCGACGGCGGCGAAGGAAAAGGAAATCCTCGGCAAGTGAGCGCGACTGCCGCCTCGCTGGGAGATGGCGCTGCGTCGCATCTGCGTCATCTGGCGATCATCATGGATGGCAATGGCCGTTGGGCGAAGGCGCGGCGCCTGCCGCGTATCGCTGGCCACCGGGCGGGGGTTGAAGCGGTGCGGCGCGTGGTCGAGGCGGCGCCCGACCTTGGCATCGAAGTGCTGACGCTATATGCCTTCAGTTCCGAAAACTGGAAACGGCCAGCCGACGAGGTCGCCGACCTGATGGGGTTGCTGCGCCACTATATCCAGTCGGAAATCAATGCTTTGCACAAAAACGGCGTGCGCCTGGATTTTATCGGCAATTATCGGGCGTTGAAGCCCGATCTGGTCGCCATGCTCGACTCGGCGCGGGTCAAGACGGCGGGGAATAGCCGGCTGACGCTGATTATGGCGCTGAATTATGGCGGTCAGGACGAGATGGTGCGCGCGGTGAAGTCGTTGGCACGCGAGGTTGCTGCGGGGAAGCTCGATCCTGAAGCGATCACCGTCGATACACTCGGCGCGCGGCTCGACACCGCCGATTTGCCGCCGCCGGACCTGGTGCTGCGGACATCGGGCGAGATGCGTTTGTCGAACTTTCTGCTTTGGCAATCGGCTTATGCCGAGTTTGTCGCCACCGATACGTTGTGGCCGGATTTTGATGCGGCGGCGCTGGCCGGGGCCGTGGCGGAATTCGCCACGCGGGAACGGCGTTTTGGCGGTCGCTGAAACCAATCCGTTGTTGCTGCGTGTGGTGACTGGCGCCGTGCTGGTGGCAGTGGCGCTGGCGGCGGTGTGGCTTGGCGGCATGGCGTTCGCCGCGCTGGTCGCGGCCGGCGTGTTGGTGATGTTCGCCGAATGGGCGGTGATGCACCGGCTGTCTCGGCTGGTGATGAGGGTGGGCCTGGCTATTCTTGCCGGCATCATCATGCTGGCGGCGCTGGGACGTTTGGACGAGGCGATGTTGCTGCTCGGCTTTGGCGCCGTTATCATCGGTTTGTTCGCCGCGTCGCTACAAAGTCGCCTGCCGACCGATGCCTTGCCGACCGGCAAGATGGACCGGGCCCGCGGCCAGGCGGCAACGATGGGGCTGTTATATTGCGGTCTGCCGGCATTGGCGCTGATCTGGTTGCGCGACCTGCCTTTGGGGTTGCCGGCGACAGTGTTCGTGCTGGTCTGCGTTTGGGCGACCGATATCGCCGCCTATTTTGCCGGGCGTACGATCGGCGGCGCGAAGCTGGCGCCGTCGATCAGCCCCAACAAGACCTGGGCCGGGGCGATTGGCGGGGTGGTTGGCGCGATGCTGATCGGCGGCGGGCT
>JAYUUE010000084.1:0-1893 GCA_043754785.1 Polymorphobacter sp.
GTCAAACTCCGCCGCCTTTCGCCAAACCGTCACATAAACCTCCTGCAAAACATCCTCGGCCTCGCCGCGTTCCACCAAGATACGCAGGATGATGCCAAATAGTTTAGCCGAGGTGCGATCATAGAACAGCCGGAACGACGCTTCGTCGCCGTCAGCCGCTCTTGCAAGCAGTGCTGACAGCTCGGCAGCGCCAGTCGAAGCATGGGCAGAACGCACCGTCAGAGCCGTCTCAACTGCATCCGGATCGGCCCATCGGCGCGGCCGTGGACAAACTGGTCGACATAAGGATTGTCGGCGGAATCAATGCCATCACGTGGACCGTGCCAGATGATCCGGCCCTCGTAAAGCATGGCCACGGTGTCGGCGATCTTGCGGACGCTCGACATGTCATGGGTGATCGTCAGCGCGGTAATCTTCAGGTCGGTGACCAGCGTGCGAATAAGGTCGTTTATGACGTCGGCCATGATCGGATCGAGGCCGGTGGTGGGCTCATCGAAGAACAGGATTTCGGGGCGCACGGCGATGGCGCGGGCCAGCGCCACGCGTTTCTGCATGCCGCCCGACAGTTCAGACGGCCGCAGATCGGCGACATCGGTGCCCAACCCGACCCGCGCCAGATTGTCGATGGCGGCGGCGCGGCGGTTCGCCGCAGTGCCGGCCAAGGCAAACGAGACGTTGCGCCAGACCGGTAGCGAATCGAACAGCGCGCCGCCCTGGAACAACATGCCGAAGCGCGCCTGGTGCGCCGCCAAAGCGCGGCCGGACAACCCCGTGACTTCGGCGCCATCGACCTTGATGCTGCCGGCATCGGGACGCAGCAACCCCAGGATGCACTTCATCATCACCGATTTGCCAGTGCCCGAGCCGCCGATGATGACCAGCGATTCGGCCGGTTCGACCGAGAGATCGACCCCCGCCAGCACGATTTTGGGACCAAAGCTCTTGCGCACCCCGGCCAGCGCAATCTTGGCTGTCATGATCCGAAGACGATCACGGTGATGATCAGGTTCGACAGCAGAATCAGGATGAACGCCGAGACCACGGCGTTGGTGGTGGCGCGGCCGACGCCGGCGGCACCGCCCGAGGAATGATAGCCGTGGTAACACCCCATCAGCGCGATGAAAAAGCCGAACACCGCCGCCTTGACCATCGACGACCAGACGTCATCGGCCTTCAGAAACTGTGCCGTGGTGTTGAGATAGGCCGCCGAATTGAAGTTCAACCGCCCGGTGGCAAGCAGCCAGCCGCCCATGACCCCCAGCGCATTCGACACCAGCACCAGCAACGGCATCACCAGCACCGCAGCGATGATGCGCGGTGCGACGAGATAACGGAACGGGTCGGTGCGCAGCGTCGTCAGCGCGTCGATCTGCTCGGTGACGCGCATCGTGCCCAGCTCCGCCGCCATGGCGCTGGCGACGCGGCCGGCGACCATCAGCCCGCCGAGCACGGGCCCGAGTTCACGAACAATGCCGATGACGGTGACAGCCGGCACCGTGGAGGCGGCGTTGAAGCGGCTGCCGCCGATATAAATCTGCTGCGCCAGCGCCGAGCCGGTGAACAGCGCCGTCAACCCGACGACCGGCAGCGAAAAATAGCCGATGACCAGCATCTGTTCGAACAACTGCACCGGATACCAGGGCGGCCGCACCATGCGGCCGATGGCGGTGCCGGCAAAACGCGTCAATCTGCCGATGCTGGCGAACAGCGCCACGATCACCGCGCCAAGGGCGATCAGCGCATGTGCGAAGGTGGTGGCAAGGCCGGTCATCTGTAGATGCGGGCATAGCGAGCGCCCAGCCCGGTAAGCAACTCATATTGCGTCCGGCCGCTGGCCAACGCTGTGGCGGCAAGGTCGAAATCGACATCGATCCAGCCGCCTTCGACGGCGCC
>JAYUUE010000085.1:0-1878 GCA_043754785.1 Polymorphobacter sp.
AGGGGCGATGTAGATTTCGTCGATGAAGGTGCCGACCGAGGGGCTGAAGCTGGGGTCGGTGGCGGTCTGGCCGAGGCCGCGCAGCGTGTAGCTGTTTGCGGCGCCGATCCCAACGGCGGCCGACGCGAACATGTTGGGGACGGTGGTGACAACAGCCAGCGGCGTTGCCAGATTGCGCAGCGACAGGCTGTCGGCGGTGTAGGCTGTCAGCGCGATCGGCAGGCGCTGCGCCGGATCGGGCCGGCGTTCGGCGGTGACGATGATGTCGGGAATGAGTTTCCCGGGTGCATCGGCAGCTTGGGCGGGCCCGGCCAACACGGCCGCCGACGCAGCAAGTGACGAAATCTTACGCAAGGCTGTCATTACTCGATGTCCTGCCGCCACATGACCCCCGCGCCGTTCGTTACCCGGGGCAGAGAGACAAAGGAACCACTTTATCCTCCCTCTCACGGGGGAGGCCAGAGACGGCGAAGCCGGCCCGGGTGGGGGTCCAAACGTATCGGAACGTGTGGACCCCCACCCGCCGCGCCATGCGGCGCGAGTCGCCTCCCCCGGGAGGGGGAGGGAAAAAGATCACGCCGCTTTTGGCGCTGACTCCATCACCCCGGCTTCGACATGCTCGGCAAATTGCGCGAAATTGGCGATGAACATGCCGACCAATGCTTTGGCCTTGGCGTCATACGCCGCGCCATCGGCCCAAGTATCGCGCGGGTTGAGAATTTTCGAATCCACGCCGGCAACCGCGACTGGCACCTGAAATCCAAAGTTTTCATCAGTGCGGAACGCGCCCGTCTTCAGCGAGCCATCGAGCGCCGCGTTCAACAGCGCGCGTGTCGCCTTGATCGGCATCCGGCTTCCGGTTCCCCCGGTGCCGGCGCCGCCGCCGGTCCAACCGGTGTTGACCAGCCAGACATCGACGCCGCCCTTGGCAATGCGATCCTTGAGGAGATTGCCGTAAACCGATGGATGGCGCGGCATGAATGGCGCGCCAAAGCAGGTTGAAAAGGTTGCATCGGGCTCGGTAACGCCGATTTCGGTGCCCGCCACTCGCGCCGTGTAACCCGACAGAAAGTGATACATCGCCTGATCCGGCGTCAGCTTGCTGATCGGCGGCAGAATCCCGAACGCATCGGCGGTCAGCATGATGACATTGTCCGGCACGGGCCCGAGATTGTCAGCGCTGGCATTCGGAATGAAATCGATCGGATAGGAAGCGCGGCTGTTCTCGGCGAGGCTGTTGTCATCCAGATCGATGACCCGCGTCTCGGGATCGATCACGACATTTTCGAGCACGGTGCCGAAACGCTGCGTTGTCGCATAGATCTCCGGCTCGGCCTCGGCCGACAGGCGGATGACTTTGGCATAGCAACCGCCTTCGAAGTTGAAGACGGCCGTGTCCGACCAGCCATGCTCGTCATCACCGATCAGCGTGCGGCTGGCATCGGCGCTCAACGTCGTCTTGCCAGTGCCTGACAGCCCGAAGAACACCGCCGTATCGCCCTTCGGCCCGATGTTGGCCGAACAATGCATCGGCATGACGCCCTTCATCGGCAACAGATAATTCAGGATGGAGAACACGCTCTTCTTCATTTCGCCGGCATAGGAGGTGCCGCCAATCAGGATGGTCTTGCCTTCAAAATCCACCGCCACGATGGTTTCGCTGCGGCAGCCATGGCGCGCCGGGTCGGCCTTGAAGCTGGGCAGATCGATGATGGTATATTCGGGCAGGAAATCGGCGAGCGCTGCGACTTCGGGGCGCACCAGCAGCGTGCGGATGAACAGGCTGTGCCACGCATATTCGGTGATGACCCGCACCTTGACGCGATATTCGGGCTGCGACCCGCCGAACAGATCCTGAACAAAAAATGTATCCTTGGT
>JAYUUE010000086.1:0-1874 GCA_043754785.1 Polymorphobacter sp.
GACGAACCCTGGCAGGCATCGCTCGAACGCCTCGCCGGCCAGCCAACGGTCAACATCCAGGGGCTGGTCGCCGGGTATACCGGGCAGGGCGGCAAGACCGTGCTGCCGGGCCGCGCGGAGGCCAAGCTCGAATGCCGGCTAGTGCCAAACCAGACCGCCAAGGAAGCCGAAGCCAAGCTGCGCGCCCACCTGAAAAAGCGCGGTTTCGGCGATATTGAAGTCAATGTTTCGGGCGGCTACGACCCGACCGAAACCGCAGAGAACAGCCGCGTCATACGCGCACAGCAGGCGGTTTATTCGCGCCTTGGCGTGCCGCAAACGCTTAACCCGCGCCTTGCCGGCTCCTGGCCCGGCTCGATATTCACCCAGCCGCCGGTCAGCCTGCCGGCCGGGCAATTCGGCTTGGGCCATGGCAGCGGCGCCCATGCCCCGAACGAATATTTCGTCATCGAATCGAGCAATTCCAAGGTCGAAGGATTGGCCGGCTGCACCATGGGGTTCGTCGATTTCCTGTACGAAATGGCCGCCATCAGCTGACGACTTGAGACCGCGCCGACAAATCGCTATATCGCGGTTTCAGGCGGTCGCTCGGGGCCGCCTTTTTGCGTTGGTCGCGGCGTCCCTTTGACGCTGCTCGGAGTGCAAGATGATGACGATTACCGCCCTCATGCCCGTCTATGGCCGCTGCGAGGTCGAGCCGGTGCGCGGGGATGGCTGCTACCTTTATGACGCCCAGGGCCGCGAATGGCTGGATTTTGCCAGTGGCATCGCAGTCAACCTGCTCGGCCACAGCCACCCGCACCTCGTCGGCGCCATCCAGAAGCAGGCCGCCACGCTGATGCACACTTCGAACCTTTACAAGGTGCCGGCGCAAACCGCATTGGCGGAACGTCTGGTGTCGCTGACCTTTGCCGACACGGTGTTCTTCACCAATAGCGGCGCCGAAGCGGTGGAATGTGCCGTGAAGACCTGCCGCGCGTTCCAATATGCCACTGGCCACGCTGAGAAATTTCGCATTCTGACCTTCTCGAACGCTTTCCACGGCCGCACGCTGGCGACGATTTCCGCGACCAATCAGGAAAAGATGCGCAAGGGCTTTGAACCGCTGCCTGACTGGTTCCATGTGTTGCCGTTCAACGACCTTGAGGCCGTCAAGGCCGCCATCGATTCGTCGGTCGGCGGCATCATGGTCGAGCCGGTCCAGGGCGAAGGCGGCATTCGCGTTGCCACACCCGCGTTTCTTCAGGGGCTGCGCGCCCTTTGCGACGAACATGGCCTGATGCTGATCTTCGATGAGGTCCAGTGCGGCGTCGCCCGCTCCGGCACGCTGTTCGCCCATGAACAATATGGCATCACTCCGGATATCATGGCGATTGCCAAGGGTATCGGCGGCGGCTTCCCCGTCGGCGCCTGCCTCGCCACTGAACATGCAGCGCAAGGCATGGTCGTTGGCACCCATGGCAGCACCTATGGCGGCAACCCGCTGGCCATGGCGGCGTGCGAGGCGGTGCTCGATGTCGTCACCGAGCCGGCGTTTCTGCCCCGTGTCAACGAAATGGCGACCCGGCTGCGCGCAGCACTCGAACAGATGATCCCCAATCACGACAATCTGTTCGAAAGCGTACGCGGCCTAGTGTTGATGATGGGCCTGAAGCTCAAGACTGACAGTCGCGAGTTCGTCAACCACGCTCGCAGCCACGGCATCCTGCTCGTCGCCGCAGGTGAAAATGTGGTCCGCCTGCTGCCACCGCTGATCATTGAGGAACATCATATCCGCGAATGCGTTGATCGGCTGTCGGCCGCTGCCCGCGCTTATACCTCGGCGGTCGCCGCCTGAATTTGTTGCCCCGGCCACATCGGACGGGGGAGGATCC
>JAYUUE010000087.1:0-5474 GCA_043754785.1 Polymorphobacter sp.
ACCACGACTTCGGCGAAATCCACCGCCAGCTTGGTATCGGCGGCCGACATCTTTTCCAGCTTGTCGCTGACCTTGGCGCGCTTGCGCAGGCCCGCCGTATCGACCAGCCGCACCTCCATGCCGTGATAGTCCCACGGGATGGCGATCGAATCGCGGGTGATGCCGGCTTCGGGGCCGACCACCAGCCGCTGTTCGCCGATCAGCGTGTTGATCAGCGTTGATTTGCCGGCGTTGGGGCGGCCGACGATGGCCATCTTCAGCGGTCCCTCAGCCACCTCGGCCGGCGCGTCGTCGTCGGATGCTTCGACCGCCGGCGGATCGACGTGGGGCATCAGCGCTTCGAACAGATCGGCCATGCCCTCGCCGTGTTCGGCGGAGATCTGGATGGGGTCGCCCAGCCCCAGACGATAGCTTTCAGCGACACCCAGTTCCCCGGCGCGCCCCTCGGCCTTGTTGGCGACGAGGATCAGCGGCGTACCGCGCTTGCGCAGCCAGTCGGCGAAATGCTTGTCGAGCGGGGTGATGCCGGCGCGCGCATCGAATACCATCAGGGCCACCGTGGCGTCCCCCACAGCAAGGTCGGTCTGCTCGCGCATCCGCCCGGCGAGTGTGGCCGCGTCTGCGTCTTCGAACCCGGCAGTATCGACGATGGTGAAGCGCAGGTCGAACAGCTTTGCCTCACCCTCGCGCCGGTCGCGAGTGACGCCGGGGGTATCATCGACCAGCGCCAGCTTGCGGCCGACGAGGCGATTGAACAGGGTCGATTTGCCGACATTGGGGCGGCCGACGATGGCCACCCGCGGCAGGGCGTGTTTCTGGGACATGGCGTACCTTAGCAGGCCGGGACCGCATTGTCCTCCCCCTCACGGGGCAGGCGAGAGACGGCCACTTGCTGGACCTGGGGGTCTACACGCAACTAAGCTGGGGGGACCCCCACCCGCCGCGCTACGCGCGAGTCGCCTCCCCCGTGAGGGGGAGGACTAAAAAACTACCGCCAAGCGGTCAGCTTGCCATCGTCGGTCAGCACATACAGGCTGTTGTCAGCGACGATGGGCGGCAGATAGGCTGCTTCGTTGAGCTTGACCGTTGTGATCACTTCGCCAGTGTAGGGCGACATCGTCACCATCTGTTGGTTCGAACCGACGAGAAACAGCCGGTCGCCCGCCAGGATCGGCCCAGCCCATTGGATCGGATCGGTCTTTTTCTTCACGCTCTTGTAATGGGCGAGCGGGTGGACCCAACGCACCTTGCCGTCGCGGCGCGTCAGGCAAATCACCTCGCCCTCCAGCGTGACGATGTAGACGAACTCCCCGGCCACCCACGGCGTCGAAGTGCCGGCAAAGTTGCGTTCCCACACTCGCTGGCCGGTGGGCAGCTCCAGCGCCGCCATGCGCCCGCCATGGCCGATGGCATAAACCCGGCCGCGGTCGATAACCGGCGACGCATCGATATCCGATAGCGCCGCCATTGCCGTCGAGCGCCCGGTGCGCGCCAACGCGTCGGCCCAGACGGTGCGGCCATTTTCTGAACGCAGCGCATTCAACTCGCCACTGGAAAAGCCGACAACAACGGTATCCTGCGCCACTGCCGGCGCGGCCGCTCCCAGCAGCCCGGCGACTTCGACCGTGCCTGCGACATTCCACATGGTTTCGCCGGTTTCGGCGTTCAGCGCGAACAGCTGATTGTCGATGGTCAGCACATAGACCCGGTTGCCGGCAACGCTGGGCGCACCGCGCAGGGGCTCATCGAGCTTCTTGCGCCACAATTCCTTGCCGGTCGCTGCGTCGAATGCTGCAACGATGCCATAGCCGGTAGTGGCGAACACCCGGTTGTCGCCAACCGAAACCCCGCCGCCGAAGGCCGAATTGCTGTTGCGCTTTTCCAATGTGATCCTGGCGTTCCACACCACGGCACCGGACTTTGCATCAAAGGCGCGGATATCGCCGCCGGTGTCCATCGTGAACACGCGGCCGCCGGCCACCACCGGCCCGGCGTTCAACCGCCGTGTTGCGGTACTGCCCTGGCCGATCGAGGCTGTCCATGCGATGGCGATGGTTTCGGGCAGTGCCGGATGGCCATTGAATTTCGATGCCGAACCGCCGGGCTGGTTCCACTCCTTGTTGACATCGGCAATCGGCAGTACAACCGCCATCTCGGCAAGTTCGGCTTCGGCGGTCGCTTTGGTTTCGAAATTGAGCACCGGGATGCGTTCGCCGACCGTCTGCGACTTCGGCACCGACTTTTTGAATACGCCGCAGCCCGACACACCCAGCGCAAGGGCGATGACAAGCGCGGCAGCTGGACTGGGGTTTTTCAAGAAACGGCCCTCAAGATGCGGGTTGCGGCGCGGGTGCGGCAACAGATGCCGGCGACGCTTCCAGTTTCAATGTCCGCTGATCGACGCCCAGCGCCAGCGCCAGTTGCGCGGCACGGCCACGCATGCTCGGCGAATTTCCGGCATCGAGCACGATCGCCGTCAACAACGGCTTGGCGGCCGCGGGCTTGCCGGCCTTGATCTGCGCGAGCGCGGTCATTTCGGCCGCGATGCCGAACCACGGCGTTCCCGGCACGGCCAAAGGCTGCAACCGCGCAATCACCGTGGCCGGCGGCAGTGTATCGAACCCCAGCCGCACCGACTTGATCAGCGCCGCATCGCGCAGCGGTTCGCCGACTCCCTTGTCGGCAGCGATCGCATCGAGCCGCCTGACAGCACTTAGTATATCGCCCTTTGCTACAGCATCCGACGCCAGCACCATCTGGGCCAGCGGCGCATAGCCACCGGGACCGTTTTTGGCGAGGGCATCGAGCGCCGGGCGCGCGCGCGCGCCCTCGCCGACATCGAGCTGCTCGGTCGCCCGTGCAAAATCCTCACCCGCCACGCCGGCCTTTTTGACCTCGGCATCGCGCCACCACAGGCCGGCGGCGAGCGCCGCCAGCAGCAACACCAGCAGCGTCACGCCGATCTTGCCATAGCGTTGCCACAGCGACAGCACCTGATCACGGCGCACGCCCTCGTCGACTTCACGCAGAAAGGCTTCGTCGGGGTCGCTCGGGGTTACGGCCAAGGTCGGCACACTCCAGTTATTCGCTGCGCAGGCCGCGTGTCGCGGGATCGATGATCGAGCGGCGGTGAATGCCCGATGACTGTCGCGGGCTTTGCCCGATGACCGCTCAGAGATAAAGTTGTTTCTCCGTTGGAAAGCGTCGCTCCCGCACGGCAGCCGCATAAGTCGCCGCCGCTGCATTGATGCGCACTGCCAGATCGTCGAAGCGTTCGACAAAGCGCGGCACCCGCTCGAACATCCCCAGCATGTCGTCGACCACCAGCACCTGGCCGTCGCAGGCCAGCGAAGCGCCGATGCCGATGGTCGGGCATGTCACCGTTTCGGTTATGCGCCGCGCGAGCGGTTCGACGACGCCTTCGACGACCAGCGCGAACGCGCCCGCCTCGGCCACCGCCACCGCATCGGCGAGGATCGCTGCCGCTTCGGCATCGCTGCGGCCGCGGGCGCCATAACCGCCCAGCGCGTTGACCGCCTGCGGCGTCAGCCCGACATGACCGACCACCGGAATGCCCCGCGTTGCGAGGAACCTGATGGTGTCCGCCATCGCCGTGCCGCCCTCCAGCTTGACGGCTGCCGCTCCGGTTTCCTTCATGACCCGCGCCGCGCTGGCAAATGCCGCCTGCGGCGACGCCTCGTAACTGCCGAACGGCAGGTCGACGACGACCACCGAATGATACGAACCGCGCACCACCGCCGCGCCATGCGCTATCATCATGTCAAGCGTTACCTTGACCGTGGTATCGAGCCCATAAATCACCTGACCGAGCGAATCGCCGACCAGCAGCATGTCGCAATGCTTGTCGAGGATTTGCGCCATCCGCGCCGTATAGGCGGTCAGCATGACAATCGGCTCGCCGCCGTCCGCGCCGGTCTTGCGCTTGGCGATCCCCGGCACGGTGAGCCGCCGCACAGGCCCCGGCACCGGGTGTGCGCGGCTGGTGGCGGTATCAAGGGTGAAGGTCGTCGACATGGCCGCCCCCCCCTGCGCCGAACGCGGCGCCAGGGCAAGACCGCCGCCGCCTCATCCTCCGCCCATCGCGAGAATTACCTGCCATTCGTCATCGCTGACCGGCGCGACCGACAGCCGGAACTGGCGAAACATCGCCATGCCCGCCAGCCGGTGTTCGGCCTTCATCGCCGCCAGCGTCACTGGGGTTTTCAATGCCTGCACGGGTGCCACGATCACCGCCGGGAATCGCGCCTTCGGGTCAGTCGGATCGATGAAGTGCGCGCCGGCGACACGCGCGATGCCCACCACCGCCAGCCCCTCGTTGCTGTGATAAAAGAGCAGCTGCTCCCCCACCATCATCGATCGCAGATAGATTGCGGCCTGATTGTTGCGGACCCCGTCCCATATTGTCGACCCGTCATGAACCAGCATGTCCCACGAATATTTGAACGGTTCGGATTTGATCAACCAGTGCACGCCATCCTCCGGTGGTTTGAAATGCCTTGTGTCGCCACATCCACGCCGCGACAAGAGCAGTTCAATTTTCTTCGGAATGGGCTACAGACTGGCGCCATGGACCCGCAAGCAAACACCGATGAAGTCAGCAAGCTGCTCTCGACCCCCGGTCTGGCCGAGGCGCTCGACAGTGATCGCTTCAAACAGTTTCTCGATCATGTGCCGGTGGCGATAGCCGTATCGGAACTGCATCCGTCCGAAGCCATCACCTATGCCAATCTGGAGTTCGAAACGCTGACCGGCGTGTCACCCGGCGGCATCGTCGGGGAAAACTGGAGGATGCTGCCCGGCATCGCCAAAGCCGAGGGCGACTCGACCCCACTGGCCGAGGCGGTGCACACCGGCGATGACTATATCGGGACGTTCACCATTGTCCGCGACGCCGGGCTGGTTGATGTCGATGCCTGGTCGAACACCATCGAGGACGACAATGGCACGCCGATGTTCCGCCTGGTGGCACTCGCCGAACGGCGGGCCGTCGGCAGCGCAGACCAGAAGCAACAGCTGCTTGACAAGGAGGCGCTGCTGCTCGAACTCCAGCACCGCGTGAAAAACAACTTGCAGATGATCACCGCGCTGGTGCGGATGGAAGCTCGAAGCATTCCCGATGGCGATACGGGCGAACGCTTCGAACGGCTGGCGGGGCGGATTAGCGCGCTGGCGCTGCTTTATGCCTCGCTGTCCGGCGAAGGCCTGGGCGAGACCGTCGATCTCGGCATTTATCTCAGCCAGGTCGCTTCATCGGTCATGCAAGCCCATGCCACGGCCGGCATCCGTCTTGAACTCAAGATCGACACCTGGCCGGTGTCGATCAATGTCGCCATGCCGACAGGGCTCGTCGTCAACGAACTGCTGACCAACGCACTCAAGCACGCCTTTGTCGGGCGTGAGGGCGGCACCATCAGCGTCACCTGCACCGTCGATTCCAGTGGCTGCCGCGTCAT
>JAYUUE010000088.1:0-5467 GCA_043754785.1 Polymorphobacter sp.
GAAACATAGGGCTTGAGGATTTCGGCGGCGATGGCGCCGTGGTTGGGGATGCTCATCAGCTTGCCGATGTCGTGGCACAGCGCTGCTACGACTTCCTCATCGGTGCCGCCGTCGCGCCGTGCGAGCGTCGCGGTCATCAGGCTGTGCTGGAGCTGGTTGGCGCCGAAGCCGACTTTGATGGCCTCGAGCCGGCGCAGCGACTCCATGATCTGTGCCGGCGCGGCGCTGACCTGATGCTTCATATGTTCCTGGGCGATATGGCCCCAGTCTTCCTTGGTGCCTTCGAGCATGGTGGTGAACATCGTAGGCTCTCCTTCAGGCGGCGCCGACTCGATTGTCGGAGTGGATGGCGCGATAATGCTTGCGAAGCGCCACCTTGTCGATCTTGCCCGATCCGAGCTTGGGCAGCGGCTCCGGGCTGATCCAGATCCGCGCCGGCACTTTGAAGCTGGCAAGATCGCGCGCGATGAAATCATAAAGGTCGGCAGGTTCGAGATGCGCGCCGGGTTTGACATAGACCACCGCGCCGACGATTTCACCGAGCCGGTCGTCGGGCAAGCCGAAAACGCTGGCCTCCGCGACGGCGGGGTGGACATAGATCGCCGATTCGACCTCCTGACAGCTGATGTTCTCACCGCCGCGGATGATGATGTCCTTCTTGCGATCGACGATAAACAGATAGCCGTCGTCGTCGAGATATCCGATGTCGCCGGAGCGGAACCAGCCGTCGCCCGGGAAGGCAGCGGCGGTGGCGACGGGGTTGTTCCAATAGCCGCGGCAGCTGCACACGGTGCGGATGCAGACTTCGCCGGGGGTGCCGGCGGGCAGGCCGGGGCCGACGGCACCCTCTCCGTCATCGATGCGAAGTTCGACCAACGGGGCGGCCTCACGGCCGGTCGAGGCTGGCTTGGCGCGGTAGTTGTCGCGGAAGTTACCGGCGCCGACGCCGTTGGTTTCGGTCAGGCCATAGCCCTGGACTGGTGATTTGCCGACAAAGGTTGCGGCGAGGCGTTCGACGTGTTCGGGCGGGCGCGGGGCCCCGCCGGATGCGATGTCGACCAGCGACGACAGGTCGTATTTGGCGTGGTCCGGATGTTGCATCAGTTCGAGCGACATGGTCGGCACGCCGACGAAATAGGTAACGCGCTCCTTTTCGATGAGGCGCAGGGCTTCGCCGGCATCCCATTTGTGCATGATGATCATCTTGCGGCCGATGGCGATCGAGACGAGCATGACCGGTACAGAGCCGGTGATGTGAAACAATGGCACGTTGAGCAGCATGACCTGCTGATCGGGTTGGGGTGCGCCCGATGCCTGCGACAGGCTGAGCAAGGCAAGGCCGGCGACGAGATAGTTCATGGCGCCCGAGACGATGGCGCGGTGGGTGGAAACGGCGCCCTTGGGACTGCCGGTCGAACCCGAGGTGTACATGATCGTGGCATCGTCTTCGGGGGCGATGTCGCAGGTGAACCAAGTGGTTTTCGGCGCCAGCGCCAGCGCGTCTTCGGCGCGGACAAAACCGAGCCCAGCGGCGACTTCGGCCGAGGTGCGCACGGTGAGCACCGTGGCCAAGCACGACAGCGTGGCGAGGCGACGGGCGCGTTCCTCATCGGCGATGGCCAGGCGTGCGCCTGAATCTTTGAGGCCATAATCAAGTTCTTCGGCGGTCCACCAGGCGTTCATCGGGATGGCAATGGCGCCGAGATGCAGGATGCCGATGAACGCGATGATCCAGTCCGGATAGTTGCGCATGGCGATGGCGACGCGGTCACCCTTGGCGATGCCGTGGCGGTGCTGGAGCATCGCGGCGAATTCGAGGCCGCGGGTGTGGACATCGGCGAAGGTCAGGCGTTCGGCGCCGAAGACCAGGAATTCCTTGGGACCGTTGACCATGAAGAAGGTGGCGAAGAAGTCGCGCAGGGACGCCGGCGCCGCGCTGAACACCGGCACATCGGCACCGCGCACCGTGGCCGTGCCGACAGCAAGCGGACCTCCTGCGGCGGTGATGCCGGCGATGACGGTATCGAGCGACGTGTCGAGCGCAGACTTCATGGTGTCTCCCAAGTCGAATGTGGTGCGGCCGGGTTTTCCCGGTTCATATTCAGCAGTCACATGGCACCCCGAGCGCGCCAATTGCAAACTCGGCCGGGTTCAATAGCCCATTATGCGAGCCAGCCGGTCACCGTGGAACGCGATATCGCCGAAAGTCTCCTGCGCCGCGCGGGCGCGCTTCATGTAGAAACCGATGTCGAAATCGTCGGTCATGCCGATGCCGCCGTGCATCTGGACACCTTCGTTGGTGGCGAGCTTGGCGACTTCGCCCGATTTTGCCTTGGCGAGGCTGGCGAAAAGGCTGGCGCGGTCATCCTTGTCGTCGAGCGCCGTAAGCGCGCGCAGCGTGGCGGAGCGCGCGAGTTCGACTTCGCAGAACAGATGCGCGGCGCGGTGCTGGAGCGACTGGAAGCTGCCGATTTTCTGGCCGAACTGTTCGCGTGTTTTCAGATAATCAATGGTGCGGTCGAAGCTTTCGCGGCTCACGCCGAGCATTTCAGCGGCGAGGCAGGCCCGACCGGCGTCGAGGATGGTTTCAAGGATGGCGAAACCGCCGCCGACCTCCCCGAGCACATCGGCGCCATCGACCTGGACGTCGGCAAGAGTGATGCGCGCGGCGTTGCGGCTGTCGACCATCGAGCGGCGGATGGTATCGATGCCGGGCGTTTTGGCATCGACGAGGAACAGGGTGATGCCATCCTTGTCGCCGTCACCGCCCGAAGTGCGCGCGGCGATGATCAGCGTGTCGGCGACATGGCCGTCGAGGACAAAGCCCTTGGTGCCGTTGAGCTTGAAGCCGTTTCCGGACGGGGTGGCGGTGGTGGCGACATGCGCCGGGTTGTGGCGGGCGGCTTCGTCGGCGGCCAACGCGAACAGACGTTTGCCCTCGGCGATGAGGGGTAGGTATTTCGATTGCTGCTCGGGCGTGCCGGCGCTGTTGAGTGCGGTAACGCCGAGGATGGCGGTGCTGAGCATGGGGGCGGCGCTGAGGTTACGGCCGATGGCTTCCATGATCAGGCCGGCGGCGACGTGGCCGAAACCTGCGCCGCCATGGGCTTCGGGGACGAGGACGCCAGCGAAACCCATTTCCGCGATCTTGGCCCAGACACTGCGGTCGAACCCGGTCGCGTCGTCGTCGTCGCGCAGCTTGCGGTGCTGGGCGACGGGGGCTTCGGTCTTGAAGAAGCCATCGGCGGAGTCGCGGATCATTTTCTGATCGTCAGTAAGGGCAAGGGCCATGACTTTTCCTTTAATCCTCCCCTTCGACGGGGGAGGCGATTCGGGCGAAGCCCGGCGGGTGGGGGTGGTAGCCGGCGCCTGCGGGGGACCACCCCCACCCGGGCCGTGCCGAAGGGCATGTCTCTCGCCTCACCGTTGAGGGGGAGGAAAGTTCAAGCGCCCGGCAGTTCCAGGACGCGCTTGGCGATGATGTTGAGGTTGATCTCCGAAGTGCCGCCTTCGATCGAGTTGGCACGGGTGCGCAGCCAGTTGCGGGCGAGGTCGCCTTCTCCTTCGGCCGGGCCGTCCCAAGCCAGGCCGTCGCTGCCGTTGATGCTCATCAGCAGCTGGAGACGATCCTTGTTGAGCTCGGTGCCGTAATATTTGAGCATCGATGATAGCGCGCCGACGCCCTGCCCGGCCTTGGCTTCGTCCTTGACACGCTCCATGGTCAAAGCGAAAGCCCAGCTGTTGATTTCATGGCGCACGATATCGGTGCGCAGCCCGGTGTCGGCGAGGATGGCGGCGTCGAGCCCGATCTGGCGCTTGGCGACCTGCGAAACCCCGTCCCTCATGCCGCCGCCGGTCGAATCGCTGCCGCCGATCATCTCGCGTTCGTGAGTGAGGAGGTATTTGGCGATGTCCCAGCCTTTGCCGGCGGCGCCCATGAGGTTGCCCTTTGGCACGCGGACATTGTCGAAGAAGGTCTGGCAGAACGGCGAGGCGCCGGAAATCAGCTTGATCGGCGAGGTCGAGACCCCGGGGCTGGCCATGTCGAACAGCAGGAAGCTGATGCCGAGGTGCTTGGCGACGGTCGGATCGGTGCGGACGAGGCAGAATATCCAGTCGGCCTTGTCGGCATAGCTGGTCCAGACCTTCTGGCCGTTGACGACATAATTGTCGCCATCAAGGATCGCCGACGTGCGCAGCGACGCAAGGTCTGAGCCGGCGCCGGGCTCTGAATAGCCCTGGCACCAGCGGATTTCACCGCGCGCGATGCGGGGCAGATGCTCAAGCTTCTGTTCTTCGCTGCCGTATTTGAGCAGTGCCGGCCCGAGCATCCAGATGCCGAACGAAGCCAGGGGCGTGCGCGCCCGGATCGCGCGCATCTCATCGGCAAGGATCTTGGCCTGGTCCTTGGAGAGGCCGCCGCCGCCATAGGCTGCGGGCCATTCGGGCACGGTCCAGCCGCGGGCACCCATGCGATCGAGCCAAAGGCGCTGGGGCTCGCTGAGTTTCGCGTTGCGGCCACCCCAGCAGACATCGTCGTCGTGCTTGATCGTGGTGCGCATTTCGGCGGGGCAGTTCGCCTCCAGCCACGCTTTGGTCTCGGTGCGAAAGCCTTCCAGGTCCATCATGCAAGCGTCTCCCACTGGCGTTCTTTTGTGCAGGCCTTATGATGGAGGTTGCCGTAAGCGGCAAGCTGACAAAAGGCGCGGGGTTTTGTTGAACGGACTGCAAATCGCGGTGGATTTTGCAGCGCTGCCGCTGCGGCCAGACGTGTTCACCATCCCTGAAATCGGCGGCTATGGGCCGTTTGCGCTGCGCTGGTACAGCCTCAGTTATATCTTCGCGATCCTGGGTGGCTGGTGGCTGCTCAGCAAGATGATCACCCGCCCGGGGTCGCCGATGACCAGCGCGCAGCTCGACAGCTTCATCACCTGGGCGACGTTCGGGGTCATATTGGGTGGCCGGCTCGGCTATGTGATCTTTTACAACCCGGCGCAGTATCTTGCCAACCCGCTGGAGGTGTTCAAGGTCTGGGATGGCGGCATGTCCTCCCACGGCGGCATCGCTGGGGTGATATTGGGGTGCATCGGCTTCGGCATCGCCAACAAGGTGTCGGGGCTGCGAACACTCGACTATGTGGCGACGGTGGCGCCGCTCGGGCTCGGGCTGGGGCGGCTGGCGAACTTCGTCAATGGCGAATTGTGGGGGCGGCCAACCGGGACCGACTGGGGGGTAATCTTTCCCGGCGCCGGGCCGGAACCGCGCTATCCCTCGCAGCTGTTCGAGTTTGCGCTGGAAGGGGTGCTGCTGTTTTCACTCCTGACTATGCTGTTCTGGGGTACCAATGCGCGGCTGCGGCCGGGGTTGCTGGCAGGGGTTTTCGGCGTGGCTTATGGTGTTTCGCGGGTGATCGTTGAAAATTACCGTGAGCCGGACCGGCAGATCGGCTTCCTTTCCACGGGGCTCA
>JAYUUE010000089.1:0-5440 GCA_043754785.1 Polymorphobacter sp.
TGCGTGCGCGCTCGATGCCGAAATCGCCATCTTCACCCCCGGCAGCAGGTCCGCCTTGGCGATTCCCTGCGCCACCGCACTCTGCCCGCACACATAGAAATTGACCCGGTGCGCGAGCAGCCGTGCCACCAGCGCCGCTGTCGGGTTGGCCTTGCCGCCGGTCTTGGCCGCATAGGGTGCCGGCCTCAACAGATCGATGATTGCCTTGCCATGCACCACATAGGCGACGTTGATATCCGTCTCCGGCACCCCGGCTTCGACATGGGTGTTGAGGAACCGCGCCGCCGTCTCGAAGTTGCGGTTGACGGCGCCGGGTTCGGCCTGTGCCGTGACGTCATAGGTCACCTTGAACACGGTGCCCGCCGGGATCGCCATGTCGCTTTCCACCGTCGCCACCGGCGCCACGTCCGGAAACACCGGCCCCGGGTGGAACGACGAATTCTGCGCCGCCGCCGGCGCCGCAATCAGCAACGCGATGACCAGCGCTCGCATCAGGCTGCCTTCGCCATGCGGCCAAGCACGGCTTCGGCTTCGGCCATGATTCGACGGACGATCTCGCCGGCGGGCAGAATCTCGGTAATACCGCCGCCGCCCTGCCCGGCCGCCAGGCACTGAGTTTCAGGCAGCACCTCCATGACGCCGGCAATCGGCCCCAGCCGGTTGAGCTGCACCGATTCCGCCACCTGTGCCGAAAACGGCTTGGCGGTGCGGTTGTCGAAATCACGGTTGCTGTCGTTGACGATGGCGCGCAGAGTCTTGCCGGTGAACACCTTGCTGATGACGGTGTCGCTTTCGCTCATATTGACGATGGCATCTTTATAAGGCTGGCCCGCGTGCGCTTCCTCGCTGGCGATGAAGCGCGTGCCGAGCCACACCCCGGCGCAGCCGAACGCCAGCGCCGCCGCCAACCCGCGGCCATCATATAGGCCCCCCGCTGCAACAACCGGAATATCGACCGCATCGACGCACTGCGGCCACAGCGCGACGCTGGCCACCGAACCGGTATGCCCGCCAGCTTCTGTGCCCTGCGCGATGATGACGTCGCAGCCCGCCTCGGCCGCCTTCACCGCGTGCCGCACATTGCCCGCCATGCACATGACGATGACGCCGGCCTGCTTGAGCTCGGTGACAATCGCCACCGGCACGCCGAGCCCGGCGATGAACGCCTTGGCGCCGCCCTTGATGATGACATCGACACTAGCGGTCAGCGATTCGGGCTGGGCGGTGAGCAGATCGACGCCGAACGGTTTGTCGGTCAGGTCGCGCACCCGTGCCATCTGTTCAGCGATGCCGCGCGGCGAAATGCCGGCCATGCCGAGCGAACCAAAGCCGCCGGCGGCCGACACAGCGGCACAGACTTCGGCATAGGACACGCCGCCCATCCCGGCGAGAAGGACAGGATGCTCGACGCCGAGCAAGTCACAGATTTTGGTGTGGATGGTCACGAGGGTCACACCCCTTCGATAATGAAGACGCGGAAGTCCGCGCCGGCAAAGCGGTGCTTGACAGCGGCTTGATACGACGGGCTGTCATACCAGGCCCTCGCTGCGGCAACGTCGGCGAACTTCAGGATCACCGCAGTTTCGACGGGCGGACCTTCCAGCGTTTCACAGACGCCATAGACTGCCAGCGGCGTGACATCGTGACCGGCCAAGGTCGCTGCGGCCAGGCCTCCATAGGTTGCATATTCAGCCTGGTCGCGCACCCGTTCGCGCGTGAAGACCATGATAGCAGTCATGTCAGATGCCCTCCCAGGAGCCGCCGCGCGCCAAGCCGGCGCGTGGCCAACCCATTTACTCCGCCGCTTCCGCCGCGCCCCAGCCGATGATCGCCTTAGTCTCAAGGAAGTCGGTGAACGCATGGTCGCCCCATTCGCGGCCATTGCCCGATTGCTTGTAGCCGCCGAACGGCGCCATCATGTCGCCCGCGGCATAGTTGATCGTCACTTGGCCAGCCCTCAACGATCTCGCCACCTTGCGTGCGTGTTCGGCATCGCCCTGGATATAGGCGGCGAGGCCGTAAACCGTGTCGTTGGCGATGGCGACGGCCTGTTCTTCGCTGGCATAGGGCAACATCGCCAGGACCGGGCCGAAGATTTCCTCGCGCGCAATCGTCATATCGTTCGACACATCGGCAAAGATCGTCGGCTTGACGTAATAACCCTTATCGAGGCCCTCCGGCCGGCCAGTGCCGCCGGTGACGAGCGTCGCGCCTTCGTCGATGCCCTTCTGAATCAGGCCCTGGATCTTCGTCCATTGCGTTTCGCTGACCACCGGACCCATCGCGGCATTGCCATCAGGCGAACCGACCGTCGTCGCTTCGGCGGCGGCCTTGGCGATCGCCTTGGCGGCTTCCATCTTGGCGGCAGGCACCAGCATCCGCGTCGGCGCGTTGCACGACTGGCCACTGTTCGTCATTACCGACTTCACGCCGCCGGCGACCGCGACCTGCAAATCCGCGTCATCGAGGATAAGATTGGGCGACTTGCCGCCGAGTTCCTGATGGACGCGCTTGACGGTGGGCGCCGCATTCTTTGCCACTTCGATGCCGGCGCGGGTGCTGCCGGTGAAGCTGACCATATCGACTTGCGGGTGGCTGCTCAGCGCCGCGCCGACTGTCGGGCCATCGCCGTTGACCAGGTTGAAGACGCCCGCCGGGACGCCGGCTGCATGCAAGACTTCGGCCCACAGGATCGCCGAGAATGGCGCGATTTCCGATGGCTTGAGCACCATCGTGCAGCCGGTGGCGATGGCGGGCACAACCTTGCAGGCGATCTGGTTGATCGGCCAGTTCCACGGCGTGATGAAGGCGCACACGCCGATCGGTTCATGGGTGATCAGCGTCGAGCCGCGCAAATCTTCGAACTTGTAGTTTTTCAGCACCTCGATGCCGGTCATCAGATGGCCGACACCGATCGCGGCCTGCGCCTGCATGGCAAGCCAGCCCGGCGCGCCCATTTCCTCGGTGATCGCCGCGGCGATTTCGGCGAAGCGCTTTTGATATTCGGCAAGGATGTTCTGCAACAATTCGATCCGGTCATTGCGGCTGGTGGCGGCATAGCCGGCAAACGCCTTGCGTGCCGCCATCACGGCGCGGTCAGCATCCTTGGCCGTCCCCATCGAGATGACGCCGGCGACGGCTTCGGTGGCGGGGTTGATGACATCGATATGAGCAGGGGTCGCCGGATCGACCCATTCACCGCCGATGTAGAATTTCAGATATTCGCGCATGGTCTGCACTCCCAAGGATAGCTTGGCCAAGGTCATAGCATGGCCGGGCATGACGGCACCCTGTGCATTTTCGCAAACCCTGCGCTTGTCATGCCAGCTTGGCGGCATTCGGCTGCGGCGTCGGGCACGCAATGTCGGCTTTGGCACGGCTGGATGCCAGGCTGCACCGGCATGACAAACCGGCGCTACGGCTTCGCCAGCACCATTTGTGCGGCTGCGGTCATCGCCTCGACGCCGGTCGTGATCGTCGGCACCGGGTCGGGATAGAATTTCGAGCTGTGCAGCGACGGCAAGGTTGCCCCCGACGCCCGCGCCGCGTCATATTTGGCCTGCGGCACCGCGCCGAGCCAGAAGATCGTCGTCTGAATCGCCGGATCGGCCAAGCCGAAGGCGTTGAAATCCTCGCTGGCCATCGATGGTCGCATGGCGATGACGCGTGCCTGACCGAAGGTTTTCACGAACAGCGCATCGACTCGCGCCGCCAGCGCCGGGGTGTTGATCGTCGGCGGCGTGCCCTCCACGACGCTTACCTCGGGCATTTTGTCCGCCGGCAGCCCCGCCGCCTGCGCTTCACCCATCGCCACCCGGCCGATGCCGGTCAGCAGCCGTTCCTGCTGTTTCATGTCGTACGACCGCACCGTCAACCCCATCCGCACTTCATTGCCGATGATGTTGCGCTTGGTGCCGCCGTGAATGGTGCCGACGGTGATCACCGCCGGCATGAACGGATCATTCTCGCGGCTGACCAACGTCTGCAAGCCGGTGATGATGTTCGCCGCCAGCATCACCGGGTCCTTGGTGGTTGCCGGATAGGCGCCATGGCCGCCGATGCCATGGACCATGATATCGACCGACGACCCCGCCGCCAGCGCCGGCCCAGGCGGCACCGATACCGTACCGGCCGGAATGTCGCCATTGTCGTGCAGCGCCAGCGCATATTGCGGCTTGGGAAAGCGCGTGAACAACCCATCCTTGAGCATCGCCGCCGCACCGCCGATCACTTCCTCGGCGGGCTGGGCGATCATCACCAGCGTGCCACTCCAATTGGCCTTTTCGGCGGCCATGCGGCGCGCCACACCGGTCCACACCGTCATGTGCACATCATGGCCGCAGGCGTGCATGATCGGCGTCGTGCTGCCATCCGCCGCGATCACGGTCGCTGTGCTCGCATAAGGCAAACCCGTCTCCTCGCGCACTGGCAGGCCATCCATGTCGGCACGAATCAACAGCACCGGGCCACTGCCGTTAACCATCACGGCGACAACGCCGGTCCCCCCCACCTTTTCGGTGACGGTGAACCCGGCCTTGCGCGCCTCGGCGGCCATGATGGCGGCCGACCGGGTTTCCTGGGTGCTGAGTTCGGGGTGAGAATGCAGATCCTTATACAGGGCAACAAGATCACCACCGGCTTTCGGGAGTGGCGCGCTTTGGGGTGCCTTGGGCGGTGTCTGTGCCCCGGCCAGGGCGGCAGTGGCGACCAGCAGGCTGGCGAATGTGAAGGCGCAGGGGTTTGTCATGGTGCAATGGCTTAAACCCCCCGCCCCGGTTCGTGCAACCAGCGACATGACGCGCGGGCTGCTATGGCTCGCCGCGGGTTTCGCCGCGCTGATCGCCGCCGCCCCGGCACCTGCGCAACTGGTCCTGCCAGCCCCGCTGCGCGACCCGAGAACCATCGATTTCACCACCGATCCACTTCTGGTCTTCCTGAGCAAAACCCCGTCCGGCACCGCGTCCGCCACCGAGTCTGGCGACGATCTCACCACCGCAGTCGCTACCGCCGTCTCCCGCCACCCCGCCCTTGCCGAGGCCATGGCCACTGCTGACACCGCGCGCGCCGCGCGCCGCGAGGCCCGCGCCCCCCTGCTTCCCAGCCTGTCCGTCACTGTGATCGGCAGCCAATCGCTCGCCCGCGACTTCATCGACACCAGCGCCGCCATCGAACGCCTGCTGCCGAAAGGTCGCGCCGATGCCAGTTTGAACGCCGACCAGCTGCTGTTCGACTTCGGCGCCACCTCAGGCCGCATCGCCGGCGCCGCTGCCCGCGTGCGCGCAGCCGCTGCCGATACCGACCGCGCCGCCACCATCCTCGCGCTCTCCGTCACGCAAAGCTGGTACGAAATCATCGGCTATCAGGCGCTGACCGAGCTTTCCGACGCGCTGATCGCCCGCCATCGCAGCATTCTTGACGACACCCGCGCCCGCGTGGAGGC
>JAYUUE010000090.1:0-53051 GCA_043754785.1 Polymorphobacter sp.
CGATCTCTACCATGGCAAAATTGCGCGACTATGGCTTCTTGGAAACGAGAGTGCAGGACATCTGGCTGTAGCGAAAACGCCGGTGCCCGCGGACTTCGACCGGGATCAGCGCAGTCATGTCTTTACGTTCGACACCGACGTCCATCCGGCGCTGACGGCCGACCATGCTGACCGAGTGAACCAGTTTGGCCAAACGCTGGTTGACGGTGCAGTCGCCTTCCCCAGCGCCGATGTCCGACATTCGCGCGTTCGTCCGATCGTGCTTCGCGCGTTCTCGAATGGCGAGCGGGCGGCGGTTCTGCTGGCGGTGCAATCGGTGCGCGATCTCGATACCAGCGGCCCGGTCCTGTCTTATGCCGGCGTTCTCCTGGGCGCCGACGAGCGACTGGTATCGGATGGCGCCGGCCTCGAACCAGAGGCGCTTTCGGCGTGATTCCGCCCGCGCGCTGCTCGCCGCGGTGCGCGAATCCCGCCACCGCCGATACCTGTACGCGTGCCGGTCGTTTACCCTATCATTCGACAGGCAACTGGCTTTCCAACCCTTGCGAAGCAGGTCCATCAGGACCTGATCGTCTATTGCGCCACCCGTGTCCGCATTTTCGATGGGTCGACGCGGAATTGGAGGTCGTGGAACAGGTCCATTCCCATCTGGTCCACGATGTGCGGGATGTCCATCATCACCCAATTATCGTAGATCTTCCCATCGTTATCGAGTCGATACCAATCGGCCACCCTCATTTCGATCCGCCGTCCGGTCGGAGGCAACCCGAGCCATTCTGGCCCTGTGTGCGTACCATTAAGGGACGGGAATCCCCCCGTGACGCCAAAAAGGCCGTCGCCGAGCCTGATATAGTGCCCAGGCGCGTCCTCCTTGCCGCCTACTTCGCGCTTCCACCCGGTGCGATCGGGAAAGGCCTGCAAGAACAGCGCGCCGTGAAAGTCTCGAAAGCCGCGTAGACCGCGCATCGAACCGATACCGGCAGGGCCATACCAATTCATATTTGCATGCCAGTGCGGACTATGTGCGCTTGGCTGTCCAAGCGTGGCGCGAATCTCGTTCTGCTTGGGCAATCCGCCTTGCATCTCGCGAACAATGCGTAGCGTCTCGGCACCGCGCACCGGGTCGTGGCTGATAGCCGTGGCACCGGTGTCGCATGGCGGGAATGGCCAGGCCTCGCTTGTGCCCGGCATCGGGCGGAACGGGTAGAAACCGGCCTGACGCATCAGATCGACCAGATCGAGCAGCACATAGGCCTTTGCGATCTTTTTGTCCCGGATGACGGCGTTAAATCCAAAGCTGAGGAATGCCACCCCATGCGTCGGGGGAATGCCGACCAGGGGCGCGTCGAAGGTGCCCATGACATGGCCCCAGCTGCTTGCCATGGCGCGGCCTTCATATTCACTTCCCAAAACCATGGCGATCCGCTGCTCGTAATCGGGGAACGCACGGCGCAGCGGAAGCCAGAACTTTTCAGCAGCCTCGTCCAGCCCGTCGAGCGTGTTGAACGGGTGGAAAACCTTGAACTGGCAGTTGGGATGGCAGAATCTCCCGAGTACTTCGCGGGCATCACCGGCAGCCATTTCGGTCAAAAAAGCTGCAACCAGCTGCTTGTTGGCGGCGTGGAGCGACGTTTTGCTTATGGCGCCTGAGGATTTTGCCGAGGCAGGTTGCCCTGCACCGAGCAAGAGCGGGGCCGCTACCACTGCTGCACCGCCCCGCGCGACTAGCGAGCGTCTTGTGACATTCGAAACCACGAGAGCCTCCTGAATTCCACCCGAAGATTATCAGGACTGACTGCCAATGCAAATGACAATGTTACAGGTAGGCGCCTCTGGTCTGGATTGGCTGCAAGCCGATGAGAAATTCGTCACAATCATGGGTTGAATCTGAAAAATATTTTGAGGTCATCAACCTCAACGTCGAAGCAGGAAGATTCTCATTCTGGTCTCACTTAACGATCGGCTATCGTTCACCCTCTGCGACCGTGACCCGATCGGAATTGCCGCAACCCAGCCCGATGCGACGTGCCATTGCGAAAAGCCCGAGCTCTATACAGCTGACATGAACGCCCGCAGAATTGTGCCGGCAAGCAGCCAGTGGAACAGCCGCAGCGGCAGATCCCAAACTCTGACATCGGAGGATGCAGCTTTTGTGCTTGCCGGCGTGATCGAGCAGAAGAAAACTCGCACCTTGCAAGAATGGCCTATCAAGCGCGATCCCCGGTTCAGTCTCCTATGGTGTCGGATGGCGTGCTTTCAACGCATTGCGCTTTGACCTGTCCGTGCGCATAACGATTGTCGGGGTATGTGTCTGCACGGGGCGAGACCGATCGCACGCCTGACGCAAGCGCGAAATCGGACAAGGGGGATTTTCATGATTACAAAGTTTGGCGCCGCCGCAGCACTATTTCTGGCCACGTCTTTGGCAGCGCAGGTAATCGTACCGGCATCGAATGCGCCGGTTATGGTCTCGGGAGCTCAGAATGTCACGGTCGTCCCGCAGCAGGTGACTGGTGATGTGTTGCGCGCCGGCGCACCAATTCCTGTCGTCCTTTCAGAACCACTTACGACAAAAGGAAAGTCGCTGAAGGTTGGCCAGCGGGTGCGACTGGAGGTCGCCCAAGACGTCATGGTCAACGGCCGCCTTGTCATTCCTGCGCGGAGCCCCGTCGAGGGGGTTCTGACCGAAGTGCGGAACAAGGGCATGTGGGGGAAATCCGGCGGATCAAACTCAAGATTTCGTCCGTTAACATCAACGGTACGAATATCCGCCTAACCGGGGAAATGGACGACCGAGGCGAAACCGGCACAGCAGGAGTGGTTGGGGCTGTCGTAGCATTCCCGCTCGCAGGATTTTTTGTAACCGGCACAAGCGCTGAAATGCCGCTTAACATGCCTGGGCGCGCGTTCCTTGACCAAGACATCGCACTAGCTCCCGTCAAGCAGTAGCCTGTTCCTCGTTCCCTGGTCCACGCCTTGTTGTTAGGGGGCAACGGGCGGTTATTCATTCGTCGCTTTCCCATAGGAGGCGCATAGTTCCAGCAAGCTGCCACTTCGCTGGCGCGCAATAGGAGGGCAGGGCCAAAGGGCAGGGTTCAGCCGCGGCGGCATGACGCTCTTGCTCAGCCGCAGATCTTTTCGCATGGAACATCATCACCGTCGCGATCTAGGCGCGTCACGTTCAGTCCGCGAACCCAAGACGTAGGCGCAGCCACTCCGGACGGCGTCAGCGAAGGAGATATCGGTCAGTTCGGATTGGCATCCAGTTACGGGCGTGTCGTTTTCGATGTACGCGACTATCGCAGTGCCAGCCGGATCCTCGGCACTCTTCCCAGTCACAAAGACCGAAGACGCCGGCGAGGACTGCTACGGCAACGGTGCCTGCGGTGCCTGCGGTGGCTGCGGTGCCTCCGGCGCCTGTTTCATGGGACCGGCCGGTCATCGCAATTCGCTGGTCGCCCAGCGCAAGATGGACAACGCGGGTAAAGAACCTGCCCGATTTGCCGAATGCGGCCTTTTTCTCGACTTTGGTCGCTTCGCCAACGCCACGGGTAAGACCCCCCCCTGCGCCTGAGATGTCTCCCTCATCTCGACCTACCCACCTGCATCGAACGCAACGGGACACGTGTGCGGCAAAGGTCAAATCCTGTCCCCGCAACCAGATTAAACCCGTTCAGCTATTCGCCTGGCCGGGTTTTTTCATTGTCTAGCGCCACACCTGCGCTACATTGAGTGCATGAGTGATACGATCTCGGCACAGGGGGGCTGCCACTGCGGCGCGGTCCGCTTTGCCGTGCGCATTCCGGCGGCACCGGCGCTGCTCGATTGCAGTTGCTCGATCTGCCGCAAGACCGGATTCCTGCACCTCATCGCGGTCGCCGCCGATTTCTCGCTGATGGCCGGTGAAGGCGAGCTCACCGAATATCGCTTCGGGACTAGCACAGCCCGGCATTTGTTCTCCAGACGTTGCGGCATCAAGAGTTTTTACGTGCCGCGTTCGCATCCCGACGGCTTCAGCGTCAACTGGCGAGCACTTGATAGTGTCCCCGGCATCGCGCCGCGGGTCATTCCATTCGAAGGTGTCGAATGGGAGCGCGGCCATGCGGCGTTGCAAGTATGAGCCATGTTACCCCTGACGCCGATGCCCCCGCCGCACCGACGATCGGTTTCGGCGACTGGCTGAAGGCCGATGTCCGCATTGGCACCATCACCCAGGCGGCGCCTTTCCCCGAGGCACGCAAACCTTCGCTCAAGCTGGTCATCGATTTCGGCTCCGTCATCGGGTTGCGCACATCGAGCGCGCAGATCACTCGCCACTACGACGTTGCCGTCCTCGTTGGTCGTCAGGTCATCGCTGTGGTCAATTTCCCGCCGCGGCAAATCGGCAAGTTCATGTCGGAGGTGTTGACGCTTGGTGTTCCCGATGCCGACGGCGAAGTCGTGCTTCTGGCACCAAGCCACGCGGTGCCAAATGGCGGTCGCCTCTTCTGAAGGGCGTCCTGGGCAAAGCCCAAACCGGAGGCCCTTTTACCGCCCGGTCTGCCCGCGATGCATCAGTTTCGCGTCGGCGAGCACCAGCGCCACCATTGCCTCCATCACCGGCGCGGCGCGAATGCCGACACACGGGTCGTGGCGGCCTTTGGTGACGATAGCGGTTGCAGCGCCGTTGCGGGTGATCGTTTCGACCGGAGTGAGGATGGATGATGTCGGCTTGAGCGCCATCCGCACCACGATAGGTTGCCCTGTGGAAATCCCACCGGCAGTGCCGCCGCTATGGTTGGAAAGGAACTGCGGGCCGTCGCTGCCAGGTCGCATCGCATCGGCGTTCTCCTCGCCGCGCAACCCCGCCGCGCCGAAGCCGTCGCCGATTTCGACTCCCTTCACCGCATTGATGCCCATGCACGCGGCGGCGAGCTGGCTGTCAAGCTTTTGATACAATGGCGATCCCCAGCCGGCAGGCACACCGGTTGCGGTGCATTCGACGATCGCGCCCAGCGATGAACCGGCTTTGCGTGCCGCATCGAGTGCCACTTCCCATTGCACTGCCGCCACTGGATCAGGGCAGAAGAACGGATTGCGGTCAATTTCCGGATCATCGAAACGGTCGCGCTCGATGGCAATGCCGCCGAGTTCGACGAGATACGCCCGGACGCGCACCTCCGGAATCACTGCGCGCGCCACCGCACCGGCCGCTACCCGCGCTGCGGTCTCCCGCGCCGAGGATCGCCCGCCGCCGCGCGGATCGCGGTGACCGTATTTGGCGTCATAGGCGTAGTCGGCATGGCCCGGACGGTAGGCGTTGGAGATTTCGGCATAGTCCTTCGATTGCTGATCGAGGTTCTTTATCATCAGCGAAATAGGCGTGCCGGTGGTCAGGCCTTCATGCACGCCCGACAAGATCCGCACCTGGTCGGGCTCCTGCCGCTGCGTGGTGAAGCGTGACGTGCCGGGCCGACGCTTGTCGAGCCATGGTTGAATATCGGCTTCGGACAGTGCGAGCCCCGGCGGGCATCCATCGACGACCGCACCGATGGCAGGCCCATGCGATTCGCCCCAGGTCGTAAAACGGAAAAGCTGGCCAAAGCTGTTGTGGGTCATGCTTCGATGAACTCGATCCGGTTGCCGAAAGGGTCGGCCGTGAAAAAGCGCGCGCGGCCGGCAACGGGCGTGTCGTCATGCGTCGCATAGCCAGCCGCAGTAAGCCGATCCCGCAACGTCGCCAGGGCCGACGTGCGCAATGCCACATGCGCCTTCCTTGCGGCGCGAAAGTCCGCCTCGACTCCCAGATGAAGCTGCAATTGATCGACCGCAAACCAGCATCCGCCCCGCTGGGCCTGATCGGCGGGCTTGGGAATTTCCGGCAGGCCGAGCAATGGGCCAAAGAAGGCGCGCGCTTTATCCTCACCGCCGACCGGCATCGCAATCTGGACATGATCGATTGCCAGCATTGGCTTCAATCCACGCTCATGTCCGGGGCGTCCTCGGCCTTCATGCCGATGACATTATACCCGGCATCGACGTGGTGGATCTCACCCGTCACGCCCGATGCCAGATCGCTGAGCAGATAGACGCCGGCGCCACCGACATCCTCGATGGTCACATTGCGGCGCAGCGGCGAATTATATTCGTTCCATTTCAGGATATAGCGGAAGTCCCCGATCCCGCTGGCCGCGAGCGTCTTGATCGGTCCAGCGGAAATGGCGTTGACCCGGATATTCTGCGGCCCCAGATCCATCGCCAGATATTTCACCGAAGTTTCCAACGCCGATTTTGCCACGCCCATGACGTTATAGTGCGGGATGACCTTTTCGGCGCCATAATAGCTTAGGGTCAGCAGCGATCCGCCATTTGTCATCATCGGGATTGCCCGTTGCGATATTGTTGTGAAGCTGAAGACACTGACATTCATCGTCAGCAGGAAATTTTCGAGCGACGTGTCGACATAGCGGCCGCGAAGCTCATTCTTGTCGGAAAAGCCGATAGCGTGGACCAGGAAGTCGATGGTGCCCCAATCCGCAGTCAACGACGCGAACATCGCATCGATGCTCGCCATGTCGGTGACGTCACACTCGTAAAGCCTTGCCATCCCGAGCGATTCGGCTAGCGGACGCACGCGCTTTTCCAGCGCCTCGCCTTGAAATGAAAAGGCGATCTCGCCGCCCTGTTCGGCGATGGCCTTGGCGATGCCCCAGGCGAGGCTGCGATCATTGGCGACGCCCATGATCAGGCCGCGCTTGCCACTCATGATTCCGGCCATTGTGCTCCATTCATGCTGCGGCGGTTTGCATTGCCTTTACCCGCCTCTACCCGTTTTTGCCGCGCCTTGGCGAGTGCCGCGTTTAAATGCGCACCCGTGACCAGCCCCATGCCGATGATGTAAAAGAACAACAGCGCCACGATGACTCCGGCGAGCGAGCCATAGGTAAGGCTGTAGCCGCCCCCGGCAAAGCCCAAGGCCCAGGGCATGCCCATCGTCGTGCCGACCCAAGTCACAGTCGTGACCAGCGCGCCTGGCCAGATGCGAAAGCTGGGCCCGCGAAAGCGCTTTGGGGTCAACACATAGAAAATCGCATAAAGCGCTGCGAAAATCGCCGCTGCCGGCAGCAGTCTTTGAAAGCCGATACCGGCGATGATCGCTTCGGCTTGCGGCATCAGCGCCGTGACGAAGGTCTCGGCGCCGGTCAGGATCACCTGCGCTGCAAAAGCGACAAGCATCAGGACGCAGGCCGCGAACACGAACGCCATCGATGCGATACGATATTGCCAGACCGGCACCACGGCTTTGGTGCCATAGGCGCGGCGGATGATGTCGCGGATCGTTTCGATAAAGGTCGTCACTGTCCACAGTGTTACCAGGATGCCAAAGGTCAACAGCCCGGCGGAGGCGCGGACTTCAGTAACATCGGCGATCGGCTTGGCGACGAGCGCAGCGACATCGGGCGGCAGCAGCTTCATGAAGCCATGCAGCGCGCGGCCCCCATCCTCGGTCCGACCCAGCGATCCGGCCAATGTCGCCAACACGATGAAAAACGGAAACAGCGTCAGCAAGGATAGATAGGCCAAATTGCCGGCATGGGTGAAACCGTCGGCCCATAACCCGCTAACCGTATCGCGAACGACCGCCCAGATGTGGCGGTGGCGCAGGATCAGACGGGACAACAGCGTCGGGGCGATCACAGGCTAACCTCTGCACCCGGCGGGAGAGGTGGCAGACGCCATCCTCACACCCCCAACTCGCGGCGGACCCCTCGGGTGTCATGCCAATTCTCCGCAAACGCCTTGAGCGCCGAATCGTCGGCCGGCAGGTCGACGATAACGGTTACCAGCTGGTCACCGCGGCTGCCGTCGGCCCGGCTGAAGCCGCGGGCCTTGAGCCGGAACACCTTCCCCGACGTCGTGCCCGGCGGCAACGTCAGGGTCACAGCGCCCGTTACGGTCGGCATACGGACTTTGGCGCCAAGAACCGCTTCGTTGAGCGTCACTGGCAGATCGAGGCGGATATCGTCACCATCACGGGTGAAAAACTTGTGCCGTCCGACCTCCAGCGTCACCAGCGCGTCACCACTGCCGCCCGGGCCCGCCTCCCCCTGGCCAGCCATGCGCAGCTGGCGCCCCGGTTCGAAGCCGGTGGGAAGTTTCAGCTCGACTGTCTTGCCACCCTTTAGCGTCACCCGCTGCGGTGCGAGATTGGCGGCATCGTCGAAAGTCACTGTCAGCCGATAGCTGACATCGGCGCCCTTTTGCTGGGTGCGGAAGCCGCCGCCGCCGCCGGCACCGCTGCCGCTGCTGAAGGGGCTACGGCCGCCGCCGAACAGTTCGGAAAAAATATCATCGGCACCGCCGGCGAAATCGAATCCGCCCGGCTGTGGCCGCTGGCTGCGGGCGAACGGATCACCGCCTGCCCGGCCGCCACCGCCTGAAAATCCGCCGGCGAACGGCGACGTCGGATTGCCGTCCGCGCCAATCTCGCCGCGATCGAAGCGGCCCTTTTTTTCGGAATCCGACAGCATTTCATAGGCGCTGTTGGCTTCTTTGAAGAGCTCCAGCTTCTTGGCATTGTCCGCGTTGCGATCAGGATGATTTTCCTTGGCAAGCTTGCGATAGGCCTTTTTGATGTCGGCATCGCTGGCGCCGCGCGCCACGCCCAGAACCTTGTAGGGATCGCGCATCGTCATCCTTGTCATCTCCCACGCTACATGGAGATGTGCAACTGCGGCGGCAAGCACAAGTGGTGACCATGCTACTCAACAGCGTGCAGCCACGGTAGGGTCGACCGAACAAGGAGTGGGCGATGGACCTCGATAACGAACGCGAGAGCAGCAATGTCGAAGACATGCGCGGCCAGGGCGGCGGCGGCGGCTTTCCCGGCATGGGTGGCGGCGGCCTGAACTTTGGTGGCGGCAAGTTGGGTTGCGGCGGCATCGTCATTGTCATCGTTCTGGCGCTGATTTTCGGTGTCAACCCCTTGACCCTGTTGGGTGGCGGCGGTGGTGGGCAAGCCGGCGGGCCGCAACAGCAAATCGGCCAGCCGGCCGAAACTGGGGCCCCGGCGCGGTCGGCGACCGACATGGATCGCTTCGTCTCGCGGGTGCTGGCGACGACCGAAGACACCTGGACGGCGATCTTCGAAAAGGAAGTCGGCAAACCTTATCGCGCGCCGAAGCTGGTGCTGTTCACCGACAGTGTGCGCTCGGGCTGCGGTGACGCCGAATCGGCGATGGGGCCATTTTATTGCCCGGCCGATCAGAAGGTCTATCTTGACCAGTCGTTTTTCGATGAGCTGGCTCGACGTTTCGGTGCGCCGGGAGATTTTGCGGCTGCCTATGTGATCGCCCATGAAATTGGCCATCATGTGCAGACATTGATCGGTATCTCCGACCAGGTCGAGGCGGCGCAGCGGCGCGCTTCGAAAACCCAGGGCAATGCCCTGCAAGTGCGCATGGAGCTGCAAGCCGATTGCCTCGCCGGCGTCTGGGCCAAGGCCAATGCGACGAAACTGCAACCGGGCGATGTCGAGGAAGCCATGCGTGCCGCCCAGGCCATCGGCGACGATACGTTGCAACGCGCCGCGCAAGGCGTCGTGGTGCCGGAAAGCTTCACCCACGGGTCGAGCGCGCAGCGCATGGAATGGTTCATGCAAGGCATGAAGCAGGGCACGATCGCAGCGTGCGACACCTTCGGCGGCACGGAACTATAGACGTCGTTCCGGTCGGGAAAGTAAGTGATGCAGGGAGGCGGCTTAGCCCTTGTCGGCATCGATGATCGTCACCAGCCCCTTGGCAGTGCCGGCGCCGGAACTGGTCAAGGCGATGGTAAAATCATTGCCATCATCATTCTTGCCGGACAGCGTCTCTCCGCTTCGCGTTACCTTCATTGATTTTGCATCGAACTGCTGCTGGTACCAATCGGCGACGGCAGCGGCGTCACCGGGAGCGCTGAAGCCGATCTCTACGACCGCGCGCTTGGTCCCGGCGTTCGAGGCATTGACTTTGACCGATCGCACCTTGGCGCCTGGATAAAGCCCGACGCCATCAATATCGAACTTGCCGCCTTCGCTAAGTCTTTCAGGCAGCTTCACCTTGGCTTCGATGCCGCCAGGTAGGCTCAGTTCGAACTTATTGCCATCGGAATCGCCGGGGATGGTGCGGGCGGTGGCCGACGCGGTTTTGCTGTCATCGCTGTCGATGGAGATATGGACGCTGCTGCCGGCCTTATCGTCGGCAGTTTTGACCTTGTTGTCGCTGCACGACGAGAGCGCTAGCAGCGACGCGGCGGCAAGCACGAAGGCGAATCGCAGCATGGTCAGGCTCCCATCTGTATTGCAGGAATAATACACAATCAGCAGTTTGCGTCAATGTGCTGCCTTGCGCGGCCGCAGGTGCAAGACTGCGACAATGACCCCGCCGACCAGAACGCCAAACAGGCCGGCGCCGAGCGCACCGATGAACCACGAAACGGCCGGCGCGGCGGCGCCGCTTGCCGCGCCCAGAGACTCGGCGAAATGGTGGATGCTGTGGCCCGGCTCGGCGATGCCATAGCCTTCCAGCCCGTGGACGATGATGCCACCGCCGACCCACAGCATCGCCGCTGTGCCGATACGCGCCAGTATGCTCAGAAACGGCGGCATGGCGTGAACGAGCCCGCGGCCAAAGGTCTGAAAAAGCGGCGAGCCGGTGCGGGCCAGCGCATAGCCGGCATCATCGGCTTTCACGATCAGCGCAACGGCGCCATAGACCAGCGCTGTGATGCCGACGCCGACAACGGCGAGAACCACCGCTTGCTCCATCATGGGGGCGTCGGCGACACTGGCCAGGCTGATCGCCATGATTTCACCCGACAGGATCAGATCGGTACGGATGGCGCTGTTGACCATGTGGTTTTCGACGGCGCGCGGGTCCTCATCCACAGGACCTTCTTCAGCTTCGACATGTGGCGCCAAAATTTCGTAAAGCTTTTCAGCGCCTTCATAGCAAAGATAAGCGCCGCCGGCCATCAGCAGAGGGGTGATCGCCCAGGGTGCCAGCCAACTGAGCAGCAGTGCCCCCGGCAGCAGATAGACCAGCTTGTTTTTCAGCGACCCCTTGGCGATCTTGGCGACGATCGGGATTTCGCGGTCGGCGGTGAATCCCGTGACATAGCGCGGAGTGACGGCCGCATCATCGATGACCACGCCCGCCGCCTTGGCCGAGGCCTTGGCCGCTGCCGCCGCGGTATCGTCAAGCGACGCCGCCGCCACCTTGGCAATGGCGGCCACGTCATCAAGCAGCGCCAGAAATCCCGATGCCATCACCGCTCCCACGCCAGATTGGTGCACCCGGCAGGAATTGAACCTGCGACCTCCGGTTTAGGAAACCGTTGCTCTATCCTGCTGAGCTACGGGTGCGCCTTGTTTGCATGACCCCGGGCGGCGTCCCGATTCAAGTAAAAAACGTTCGGCGGCGCGGCGTTATGTCAGCAATGCATGCAGCGCGTTCAGGCATTGACCAGTGCGAACGGCCTGACGTGTTGCAATGCCGGCACCTTGCCACGCGCGGCGGCGACGGCATCGAGATCGATGTCGCACACCGCAATGCCGGGCGCCATGCCCATATCCAGCAACACCGCGCCCCACGGCGCGACCACCAGCGAATGGCCAAAGGTTTCGCGGCCATCGGCGTGCACGCCCGTCTGCGCCGCAGCAATCACAAAGCATCCCGTTTCGATGGCGCGGGCGCGCAGCAACACATGCCAATGCGCCACGCCGGTGGTGCGGGTGAAGGCGGCAGGCACCGCCAAGATGACCGCACCGGCGCCGGCGAGGGCCGCGTGCAGCGCCGGGAAGCGCAGGTCGTAACAGATGGTCAGCCCCAATCCGCCCCATGGCGTCTGCGCACAGACTGCGGTATCGCCAGGCGCATAAGCCGCCGATTCGCGGTAGGTTTCGCCGCCGGGCAGCGTCACGTCGAACAGATGGATCTTGTCGTATCGCGCACGGATTTCGCCGCCATCGTCGATCAGGAAGCCACGGTTGACGAAACGGTCGTCGCGGCCCTTAAGCGCCAGGCTGCCCAGTTGAACCCAAACCTTGTGGGCCTTTGCCGCCGCGCGCACGTCTGCAAGCACGATATCATCGGCCTCGGTCACGATCTGTGTAGCGGCGCGGCGGCGGTCCTTGTCGACCAGTCCGCTCATCTCGGGCGTGAAGATGATCTGAGCACCCTGTGCCGCCAAGTCCGATATGGCCGCAACCAGCGCCGGCGCTTCGGTCGCCGGGTCGATGCCGGTCGTCGGCTGCACGAGACCGATGCGCAGTGTCATGCAGCCAGCATGGCGTCAAGCTTGCCATCGCGCTCCAGGCTCGCCAATTCGTCGCTGCCGCCGACATGGGCGCCATTGATGAATATCTGCGGCACCGTCTGCCGCCCACCCGATCGATCGAGCATCTCGGCACGCGCCGGTCCGCCCGATGAAATATCGATCTCGTCGAACGACGCGCCCTTTTTGGTCAGAAGCGATTTGGCGCGCGTGCAGAATGGGCACAAGAACTTGGTGTAGATTTCAATCTTGGGCATCAACGTCTCCACAGGTGCTCATAATATCGCCCGCCGCATTTTCACATAGCGTCCCGCTGAACCTTTTTATAGTGCGTCCCGCACGACGCGAGCGAAGGTCAAGACATGAACACTGCTCGCCCCGGCGCGGCGCAAGTGGCGCGCGCAGGCATCGACAGTGGCGCCGGTAGTCAGCACGTCATCGACCAGCACGATATCGCGGTCCTTGACGCGGCGGCGGTCGGCGACGCGAAAGGCGCCGCGCACATTGTCGGCGCGTGCCTTTCGTCCCATGCCGGCGCTCGGCCGCGTCGCCTTGACGCGCACCAGCGCATCTATGTCGAGCTGTGCACCGCTCAGCCGCGCCAGCTCCTGTGCCAGCACCGCTGCCTGGTTGAAGCCGCGCCGCCACAGCCGCCAGCGATGCAGTGGCACCGGGACGAGAACCGATTGCGGGGCGAGCATGGACCCGGCGACGCGCATCATGTGCGGCGCCATCACCCGCGCCAGATGCTGGCGGTCACCATGCTTCATTGCCAGCAAAACCGTGCGCGCCGGTCCGCCATACGCCAGCGCCGCACGGGCGGTGGTGAAGCGCGGCGGTTCGGCGAGGCAAGCACCGCATTCGGCTGCGACGCCGCGATCATGGCCGAATGGCGTCCCGCAAATTGCGCAATGCGGCGCGGTTATGAACGCCAGTTGCCGCCAGCAATCCAGGCAAAACCGCTCGTCGCCATCGACAATCACTCGTCAAGCCGGACAACGCGGCGGCAACACCAGATCGACAACGGAGCGCACCGGCACCATCAGCAACGCGCGGAGGTCGGACCCAGCCATCGGCCTATCGCGGCGGCGCCACGGTCGCCGGCAGGTCGCGCCCTGCCCTGACATAGGCTGCCTTAACATCCGGTCGCGCTTTCAGCGCCCGCAGGCCGGCGCGTTGCTTGCCATCACGCGCTATCGGGCGGTCGAGGAGCAGGAACGGCTGCAGGTCGAACAGCATCGACACACGGTCGGCGGGGTCTGCCAGCCGCTTGATGATCGCGGCGGCAGCTGCGTCCATGCGGCCCAAGCAGATCATCGCCGCCAGATAGGCGTCGTCATTGGCATCCGGGTTGGCGATCAGCGGCGCTGCGGCTTCGGCAGCCTTCGCCTTGCTGTCCAAGTCGGTGAGGGCGCACGCCCGCGCCTGCGCCACATACAATTGGCCGAACTCGCTCGCCGCCGGCAGTTTCGCAGCGGACGCTTCGGCGAGCGCCAGCGCATCCTTGGGGCGGCCCAGGCTTTGCGCCATCAGTACCTCGTTGATGATCGTGCCGATCATTCCCGGTCGCCCGGCGAACGGCGTGGCGTTGAGTGCCGCCAGCCGGGCAAGGGCTGCATCACCCTTGCCGGCATCGGCAAGCAGTTCGGCCTGGAGATTGACCAGCCAGATTTCGCGGTCGGTCAGCGCCGCCAGTGCCTCGGGAGTCTTGGCGACATCGGCTACCACCAACGCCTCGGGTTCGCGTGAGGCGATGTTCAGCGCTTCGGCGTAACCCAGCCGTGCCAGCAGCGAATCGGGCTTTTTGTCGAAGCGTGCCTTGGCGGCGCTGACATAGGCGGCGTCGGCGATATCGGCGCCAGGCCCCAGCCGCGACTCGATTTCGGGCCATAGTCTGGCAAAGCGCCGGTCGATGCCCAGCCGCACCAGCACCACCGGGCTGAGGATCGCAGCAATGACCGGGCGCGCGTCATCGAGCCGGTCGCGCTCGACGAGCCCGGTCGCCAGTCGCAGCCGCACCCAATCGAGATCGGCCAGCGTCATGTCTGGCGGTGACCAACCGGCGGTGACCATCGCATAGTCAAGCTCGAACGCACGGCCTCTGTCGCCGCCACTGCCGGGTTGCGCGGCACGCAAGACATCGGTCACGACTTCGGTCGGCAGGGTGTTAAGTCCTTTGGGTTCGGTTGCGGCGATCAGCAGCAGCGTGTCACCGGCGCCTTTGGGATCACCATCGAAGGCACGCAGCAGGAACAATTGCCGCAACAGCAGCATCGACGGCGCCGGGCTGCTGCCGACACTGGTCTCGATGGCCTTGCGCGCTTCGGGGATGCGGTTTGCCCGCGCCAGCGCAAAGCTGCGCAACCCCTCGATCTGGCCGCGCTCGACCGGAAAATCGGTGGCGCCGAGCATCGCATCGAGCATCGCCAGTGCTTCCCCGGTCTTGTTGGCGTCGACGAGCGTGGCAGCGGCCGCCAGCTGTTTTTCGATGCTTGGTGCCTCTATCGGCGCTGCCGCCAGCAACAGCGCAGCGAATGGCCCCAGCAAAAACGTCGGTGCTTTTCCAATCTTCATTCGGCCATGGTAGCGGCTGGACGGCGCGGCACAACAAGCAACGGCGGGCAGCGCTGCCCAGGGAGATGCGTTATGGACAAGCAGGTCGAGTTTTTCTTCGATTGCAGCAGCCCCTGGACCTATCTGGGGTTCGAGGCGCTGGTCGCGGCAGCGCGCGAGGATAGCTTTGGTGTCTGTTTCCGCCCCTTCCTCGTCGGCGGCGTTTTCAACACCGTCAACAAGTCCGTCTATGAAATGCGTGAGCAGGTCGCCTCACCCAAATCGCTGTATTTCTGGAAGGACCTGCACGACTGGATCAACCGATCCGGCCTCGCCATCAAATGGCGGCCGAGCATTTTCCCGATCAACAGCGCACGTGCCATGCGCGCCTGCCTCGTTGCCGCCGACGCCAGCGTCTGCGAGGTCTTCGCGCGCCGGGTGTTTCAGCTGTATTGGGGCGAGGACTGCGACATCGGCGATCCGGCCGTTCTCGCCGAGGCCTGCGCCGCCGCCGGGCTGGACGCCGCCGAAACCTTGGCAGTGGCGGATAGCCCCGAGCTCAAAACCCGGCTGCGCGCCAACACCGACGAAGTCATCGCCCGCGGCGGCTTTGGCACGCCAACCTTTTTCGTGGGGGACACCGACATGTATTTCGGTCAGGATCGCATTGTGCTGGTGCGCGAGGCGCTACGCCGCCTGTGAAGCCTCGGCCGCGATGCTGCGCAGTGCCTTTTCGAACGCTGCCACTGGTTGCCCGCCGGAAATCAGATATTTGCCGTCGATAACAATTGCCGGCACGGCGTTGATGCCCTGTTCGCGCCAATGCCGCTCATCGGCACGCACTTCGGCGATATAGGCGCCCGATGCGAGCACCTTGCGCGCCGCATCGCCATCCAGCCCGGCCACCACCGCTGCTGCCACCAGCGTCTCCGGGTCCGCAAAGCTGCGCTGTTCGGTGAAATGCGCCGTGAACAGCGCCATTTTGAGCTGGCGCTGGCGCCCCGCCAGCGCCGCCCAGTGCAGCAGCCGGTGGCAGTCAAAGGTGTTCCAGATCCGGCTGTCGGCATTGGTTGCCATGGTGAAACCCAGGTCGGCAGCGCTCGACCGGATCAGGTCGCGCGTGCCCTTCGACCTTTCCGCATCGGCGCCATATTTGCGCGCGATATGCTCGGCGACATTCTCGCCCTCCGGCGCCATGTCGGGGTTCAGCTCGAACGGTTGGAAATGCATATCCACCGTCACGACATCGGCCGCATTGGCAATCGCCGTCTCCAGCGACTTCAGCCCGATGACGCACCACGGACACACGACATCCGAAACAAAATCGATCCGCAGCGCTTTGCCCATCACATCCTCCATCAGAGGCGTGACTTTAGCCGCAGTCGTTCGCCCCGACAAATCGCGCCGCGTAACGGCTGGTGATGCGGTCCACCGGCATGATGACGAACACATCGACAGTGTTGAACTGGTGATCGACAAAGCCACCATCGCCGACCATCGCGCCGACGCGCAGATAGCCCTTGATCAACGGCGGCAGCGCCCGGGCGGCGGCGCGGGTATCGATGGATGCAGCCTGCACCCGGTCCATCGGCACATGATTGTCCGGCAATGCACACGCCCGCAGCTCCGGCGGTGCCAGATGATGGTGATAGAGATACGACAATTCGGCAGTATGCAGCACCGGATCGGCGCCGTGCAACGACGCACAGCCGAACATGTAACCGATACTGTGTGCCTGCAAATACGAGGCAATGCCGCGCCACAGCAGCGAGATCGTCGCGTTATTACGCCAGGCCGGTGCCACGCAGCTGCGCCCCAGTTCGAGCAGCTGACCACCACTCGCCGAATGGGCGATTAGCCGTGACAGGTCGTACTCCCCGGACGAATAAAAGCCGCGCACCGCCATGTCCTGGCGCAGCAGGCGATAAGTGCCGACCACATGCGGTCTGCCATCGAGCCCATGATCAATAACGAGAAGATGATCGCAGATCGTGTCATATTCATCGATATCGCGCCGCTCGCGTGCCATCGCTGGCGTCGGTTCAGCACCCATTTCATCATAGAAAATCTGGTAGCGCAGTGCCTGTGCGGCAGCGATCTCGCCTTCCGACACCGCCAACCGCACGTCGAGCTGCCCGACGCTGTGCAGAAACGGTTGCGCCCCCCGCGGCTGCGGCGCAATCGCGGTCGGACGGGAAAGGCCGAGACCCATGAATTTCACTCCAGCCGGCACGACAGCGCGTTCGCTTTCAGGGCCATAGCGGTGAAATGTTACAGCCGCAGGCGTTCCATATGTCAGGCCGGTGACGGCTCCAACCGCTTGGGGATCACCTGATCGACCAGCCCGGCGCGCATCATGTAGACAAAAATCAATATACCCGGCAGCGCCAGCGCTGTTGTAAGCAGGTAAAAATTCACATAGCCCATCGTCTCGATGAGCGCGCCCGCCGTGGTTCCGCTGATGAAGCGCCCGACGACCGACGAGGCAGCCGATAATAACGCGAACTGGGTCGCGGTAAAGCGCAGGTCGCAAAGCGCCGACAGATAGGCGACAACTGCCACGCCGCCGATGCCGCTGGTGAAGTTTTCGAACCCGATTGCTGCCGCCATGCCGAAATTGCTGTGCCCCGCCGCTGCCAACACTGCAAAGCTGAGGTTCGACACCGCCATAAGTACCAGGCTGACCAGCACCGCCGCCTTCATGCCCAGCCGAGTAAAGACGATGCCGCCGACGAATACCCCGAGCAGATACGCCACCAGACCGAGCTGAACATCGTAAAAGGCGATTTCGGTTTTGGTGAACCCCAGGTCGTTGAACAGCAGCCGGAAGGTCAGGTTGGCCATGGTATCACCGATCTTGTGGAACAGGATGAAGGCCAGCGCCAACACCGCACCATCGCGGCGCAAGAAGTCGGCCATCGGCGCGGTCACCGCATCCTGGGCCGCTGCCCAGCCGGAAAGTCCGTCGCCTGTGGCTACCGGGCGTTTGGGCTCCCCGAGCAACACGCAGGCGAGGATGGCCGGGAGCGCAAACAGCGAGGCCGCGACATAGGCAAAGCTCCAACCGCGACTTTCCGCCAGCAAGAGCGCGACGGCCCCGGCTGCGCTCGAACCGATACGCCAACCATATTGCGACATTCCCGACCCGACGCCCAGCTGTTCGGGGGTCAGATTTTCGATACGAAACGCATCGATGACGATATCGTACGTTGCGCCGAAAAACGCTACCGCCAGCGTTGCCGCAACCACCCGGCCTAGCCCCGCCTGCGGATCTTCAAGCCCTAGCCACGCGACCGACGCCATCACCGCCAATCCAATGACCAGCAGCCAGGCCCGCCTTTGCCCGATGCGGGCCGCCAGCAGCGGCAGCCGTACCCGGTCGATCACCGGCGCCCACAGGAATTTGAGGTTATACAGCAAGAACGCCAGCGTGAACGCCGTCACCGCTTTTTTGTCGATGCCGGCTTCGGCCAATCGCGTCGTTAGCGTCGAAGCGATCATCGCGAACGGGAACCCCGACGAGATTCCCAGCGCCAGCGCCCCCAGCGGTCCGGGCTCGAAATAGGGCTGAACCGCAGCCGGCAACACGCCGCGAACGCCGGCCAGACCGCTGCGCAGTGGTTGGCGCCAATCGTGAGAACTGCTGTCGATCATCCAGGCACCATAACGGCGACACCGGGGCTGTCCATCACTGCCCGGCAATGGCCGAAAGTGTGACCGATCGGCAACAACCGCCAAGATTGATCCGGCATTGGTAACGCACACATGACTGCCGCTTGACAAAAAAAGACACAAAATTTCTCATTGCCGCAGCGCAGCATGTCAGCGGCGCTGGTGGGCATGTCAGCAACACGCGTTTGGCAACCGGTTGGAACGGACCGGAAAACCGGCCTTTCAACCGCGCGGTCAAAGCAATTCCATGCGCCTTTCACAGCGCATCGGACGGCTTTTCTTGGGGAATTTCGGGAAACCGAGGTCTTTCAAAAGGAGTCGCCATGAATTCGTCCCGCGCGTCAAAGCTTTCCAGCCTGTCATACGCCCGGCACCGCCTCCTCATCGGCTGTGCCGCGGTGGCAATGGCCGCCAGCGCACAAGCGCAAACCACCGTAGCAGTCGCCGCCGCCGAAGTGGCAGCCGATGACTCCGCCGCGATCATCGTCACCGGATCACGCATTGCCAGCAGCGGCTTTTCGGCGCCAACACCGGTCAGCGTCATTGGCGCTGCTGAAATCAAGGCCGAATCGCCGGCCAACATTGCCGATTTCGTCAACGCCTTGCCCTCGGTGCGCGGCAGCTCGACTGCGGCCAACTCGTCGGGGTCCCTCAGCAGCGGCCTTGCCGGAATTGCCTCGATCAATTTACGCGCGCTCGGCGCCAGCCGCACCCTCGTATTGTTCGATGGCCAGCGCTCGGTGCCGTCATCCCCACCGCCTTTACCGCGACTTGGGGGCAAGGCGGGCCGATGATCGCACTGGGCAGCGACATCGACGGCCTGCTCGGCCTGTCGCAATATCCGGGTGTGCCCAAGATCACCCCGATGGTCGAAGGCGCGCCGGGGCATGGCGAAGGCCACAACAGCGGTATGCCGCTGGTCGTCGTCGCGGCGTTGGCGCTGAAGGACACCATGCAGAAAAACGGCATCAAGGGCCGGCTGATGCTGTGGCCCGGCGTCGCTGAGGAACTGCTGGCGACAAAGGCCTATTACGTCCGCGCCGGGCTGTGCAAGGATGTCGATGCCTCGATCTTCGTCCATGTCGGGCGTGATCTCGGCACCTCATGGGGCCCCGCCGGCAACAACGGCATGGTCAGCGTCGAATATACCTTCCACGGCAAGACGGCGCACGCCGCCGGCCAGCCATGGGACGGCCGCAGCGCGCTTGATGGCGTGGAGATCATGGACACCGCCTGGAACTTCCGCCGCGAGCATCTGCCGATCACCCAGCGCTCGCACTATGTCATCACCAATGGCGGCGGCCAGCCCAACATTGTGCCGGGCGTCGCCGCCGTCTGGTATTATTTCCGCGAAAACACCTTCAAGAGCATCCGCGAGTTGTACGAGATCGGCAACACCATCTCCGAAGGCGCCGCCATGGCCACCGGCACCACCGTCACCCACAAAGTGTTGGGCTATGCCGCCCCCAATTTCGGCAACAAACCCATGGCCGAAGCCGCCTATGCCAACATGCTGACCGTCGGCCTGCCGAAATGGACCGCCGCCGACCAGGGCTTTGCCAAGGCGATGCAGGTCGAAAACGGCGTCAAGGTCGAACCCCTGGTCACCGTCATCAAGCCGCTGTCCACCCCCGACAGCCGCGGCGCCTCCACCGGCGGCGGCTCGGATGATATCGGCGATATCATGTGGACGGTGCCGACGATCACCATTCGCTACCCGTCGAACATCCCGGGCGCCATCGGCCACAATGTCCAGTCCGCCATCGCAATGGCGACACCGATTGCGCACAAAGGTGTCATCACCGGCGCCAAGGCGGTGGCGATGACGGCGCTCGACCTGATGACGACCCCGCAACTGCTCGCCGACGCCAAGACTTACTTCAAGGACGTCCAGCTCAAGACCGACAAATATGCCCCGTGCTCGGGCCAGCCGACAAGCCGGCCATTGGGCTCAATGCCGACATCATGAACCGCATGCGGCCGCAAATGGAGAAATTTTACTTCGATTCGGCCAAGCACGCGACTTATCTGGAGCAGCTCGGCATCGACTATGAAAAAGCCGCAGGCGTGAAGAAATAGCCCCTAAAACCGCGCACTGAGCGACACCATTCCACTTTGGGTGTCGCCAGCGACGCCGACCCGCACATTCGGGCTTAGCCGTTTGGTGAAGATCTGCGCCGCGCCTTCGCCAATGGCAGCGCCGGCGACGACGTCATACCAGTGGTGGTCATGGCTTTGTACCCGCGCAAAGCCGACAGTTGCCGCCAAAAGTTCGAACGGCAGGCCGACCCGCCAGCCGTAGCGCACGCGGAGATAGCCCGCCCCGGCAAAAGCCGTTGTGGTATGCCCCGAAGGGAAGCTATGGCTCTCACCGTTCGGCCGCGTGCTGTCGATGCTGTATTTCAATGCTTCGGTGACCAGGAAGCTTGACCCGCCAGTCAGCGCGAGCTGCACCATCCCCGGCCGATCCTCGCGCACCAGGGTGATCGTGCCGGCCGCCACCGGGATGCCGATGGCGCCGATATCGGCATAGGTCTGCCAGAATTTATCGCTGGCCATCGCTGGCGACATCATCGCCAGACCTGTCGAAAATGTAATGATTTTCAGATATTTGTGCATCGAAGCGCCCCAACGGTCATCTGCTTTCGCTGTAGCCAAGGTTGTGGGTTAAGCAACCCCGATCAACGCCGCGAGCCAATGCACGTTCTGAACGCTATCGATCATCAGCATCAAAGCCACCACCAGCGCCGCCACGCTTATCAAAAGTACGGCCCCAGCCAACATGTCCTTGGCAGCGCGCATCTCCTCGTGCCGCTCGGGGTGCAGCCGGTCGATGACTGTTTCCACGGCCGAATTGACCAGCTCCAGCGCCACCACCAGCGCAACAACGACCGTGACCAACGCCCACCACACCGGCCCCGGACGTAGGACGACCAGCGCCAGCGCTGCCAGCGCGGCAAATACCAGATGCGTGCGGATGCTGCGTTCGCGCCGTGCCCCCGCCACCAGGCCGGCGATGGCAAAGCCCAACCGTTCGATAAAATTGCGGTTCTTCATTGCGCACTCCCCGCACTGGCTTGGCATCAGATGGTCGCAAATGCCAGAGCACCCCTCTGCAACTTGCCAACCGCGGCCAAGTGCGTAAACTTGGCCCCTATGGACATCCACGTCCCCTTCCGCACTCCGACGCCCGGCCAGCGCGCCCTCGCGGTCAGCATTCCGGCTGCGGCACAGCGCACGCCGCCAGCGGTCATCAGCAGCATTGCCGCCAGCAGCTACACCTGCCAGGAACGCTATGCCCGCGAACAGGAGCGGCTGTTCCGCGCCCTCCCGGTCGTGCTTGCACCGTCGTCGCTGCTATCCGGCCCCAACACCAGCGTCACCCATGATGGTTTCGGCGTCCCGTTGCTCATCACCCGCGACTCGATGGGCATGGTGCGGGTATTTCTCAACGTCTGTCGGCATCGCGGAACCCGCCTCGTCGAGGGTTGCGCAGTTGCCCAGAGCCCCGCTCTCGTCTGCCCCTATCACGCCTGGACCTACGCGCTCGATGGCCGCCTCAAGGGCTTGCCGCGCCCGGAAACCTTCCCAGGGCTCGACAAATCGGCGCACGGCCTCGTCGAAATGCCCAGCGTTGAAGCCGGCGGTCTCATCTGGGCCGGCCTTGACCGCAGCCGAACCTATGACTTCGGAATGGCAAAAGGACCGCTCGCGGCCGATTTCGATGCACTAAACTTCGCCGGCCAGCACCTCTATGCCCGCGCCAGCCACGACGTCGCTGCCAACTGGAAGCTCATCGTCGATGCGTTCAGCGAATCCTATCACGTCGTCCGCTTGCACGCCGCCACCATCGCGCCCTTCTTCCAGGATGGCGTTACCAGCGGCGATCTGATCGGCCCGCACAGCCGCTCGCTGGTCGCCCGGCTGACGGCACTGGAGGGCGACATCGACGCCGATAACATGGCCGAAATGCGCCGCACCATGACCTTTGCCTATACGCTGATGCCTGCCACCATTATCGTCGCTTCACCCGACTATATTAACATCATGACGCTGATGCCGCGCGGCGTCGGCCGCACGACCGTCGAGGATTTTATGCTGATTCCGGCGCCGCCCGAAACTCCCAAGGCCGAACATCATTGGGCGAAAAGCTGGAAGCTGCTCGACCAGGGGGTATTCGCCGGCGAGGACTTCCGCGCCGCGCAACTCGGTCAACAGGGCCTCGAATCGGGCGCCGTTGAACATGTCCTGCTTGGCGGCCTTGAACAGGGGGTCAAGGCGTTCCATTCCCGGGTCGATGCGCTGATCGCCTGACGACGCCATTATTGCAGGGCCGCCCCTTGATAAACCGCCTTATAATCCTAACACAGGTGGGAAAGGCGCGACGATCTGCACCAAAGTGCTAGCGATCTGGAAGGATGACCATGGCTGAAACGCAGACCGAGACGGCGATCAAGTTGGAACCTCCGCTGGCCGTCACCGCCATCGCGCCGTCGCAGGCTGCTGGGCTGGTGCCGCTGCAAACCGACCAGAAGACCGCGCTCGATGCCCGCGTCGATGCCTTCATCAACGAGCTCGTCGCCACCGATGCCGCCAGCCCGGAATTCGGTAAGAAGGTCGATGCGCTGGCCAACCTCGGCGCCAAGGAAATTGCCAGGGCCGCCGGGCAATCCAACCGCTTCCTCGAACGCCCAACCCGATCGATGAACAAGGACGATGGCATCGGCGCCGACCTGGTCAAGCTGCGCGGCATCGTCGAGGATCTCGATCCCGGCAAGCGCGGCAAGCTGGTTAAGGGCCGCAAGCTGTTCGGCATCATCCCGGTCGGTGGCGGCAAGCTGCGCAGCTATTTCGACAGTTACCAGTCAGCGCAGGGCAACATCAGCGCCATCTTGAACAGCCTGAAGAACGGCAAGGATGAACTGCTCAAGGACAATATCGCCGTCGAGGATGAGCGCAGCAAGCTGTGGGACGCGATGGGCAAGCTCGAACAGATGGTCCATATGTCGAAGTCGCTCGACGGCAAGCTGGCGGACAAGGCCAACGAGCTTGATGTGTCCGACCCCGCCAAGGCCAAGGCCATCCGCGAGACCGCGCTCTTCTATGTCCGTCAGCGCACCACCGATCTGCTGACCCAACTCGCTGTGTCGGTGCAGGGCTATCTGGCGCTCGACCTGGTCAAGAAGAACAATGTCGAGCTGATGAAGGGCGTCGATCGCGCCTCGACGACCACCGTCGCCGCCTTGCGCACTGCGGTCACCGTCGCCGAGGCGATGACCAACCAGAAACTGGTCCTGGCCCAGATCACCGAGCTCAACAGCACCACCGCAAGCATCATCGATTCGACAGGCGAATTGCTTCGCACCAGCACTGCAACAATCCACGAGCAGGCGGCCAGCAGCACGATTCCCGTCGAAACGCTGCAGCGCGCCTTTCAGAACGTCTATCAGACCATGGATGCCATCGACACCTACAAGCTGAAGGCGCTCGAAGCCATGAAGACCACTGTCGATACACTGTCTGTTGAAGTCGAAAAGAGCCGCGGTTACGTGGCGCGCGCGCAAGGCCAGTCGCAAGCGCAGCTTGAGAACCGTGGTGGCTCGCCGCTGGAAGCCCTTGCGTGATGGCCGATCCGGGCACCACGATCGATCGCAACGAGGAACGCCTCGCTCGGCTGGCGCGCGGGGAGGCGATGCAGCGCGCTCGCAGCCGGCGCAACATGCGTCAGGCCAAGCGCGCCGGCGGCCGCGTCGTGCGCGCCGCCACCGTCGTCGCCGCCATTGCCTTTGGCCTGCTACTCTGGGGGCTGATCATCGGCCCCATCGGCACCACCGTCCTGGTGCTGGCGGTGCTGCTCGGCGCCATGGCCGCGATGAGCGCGGCGATCTGGGACGGCGGCAACGCCGTGCCCGACCTGCGCGCTGATGCCCCCGCATCGGTCCTGCCCGCAGCCACCGATGCCTGGCTTGACCGTCAGCGCCGCAATCTGCCGGCGCTTGCCGCACCCCAGGTCGATGCGATTTCGGCGCGACTGGCGACGCTCGATACACAGCTGGCGCGGGTGCCGACAGGTGATCCGGTGGCGCAGGACCTGTCGCGACTGCTCGGCAAGCATCTGCCCGAACTCGTCGAGCGCTACACTCGCATCCCCAGCGAACAACGTGCCCGCACCATCGAAGCCGACGGCCGCAGCCTCGACGCAACGCTCGTTGAAGGCTTGAAAGTCGTCGAGGCAGAACTCGGCCGTGCCTCCGAAGCCCTCGCCGCGTCGGACCGCGACGCCGTCCGTGTTCAGGGCAAATTCCTCGAAGCGCGCTACAAGGACGGCGATCCCATGGCCTGATTAGCCTTCGAACACCCGCCGTAGGACCCCGTCATAGATCGCCGTAAGCGCCGCTATATCCGCCAAAGCAACACTCTCGTCGGCCTTGTGCATTGTTGCCCCCGGCAGGCCGAATTCGACTACGGGACACAGCCGCCGGATGAAGCGCGCGTCCGACGTGCCGCCGCTGGTCGATAGCTCAGGCACCAACCCGGTGACATCGGTTACTGCTTCGGCCACCAGCGATGAAAACGTCCCCGGCTCGGTAAAAAACGCCTCGCCCGAAATTTTCACCACCACGTTTGCAGTTGGCGCCTGCTCCGCCACCACAGCGCGCACCCATGCCTCGAGACCAGCGCCCTTGTGACTGTCGTTGAAGCGAATATTCAGCCGCGCGCTCGCCGTCGCGGCAATCATGTTGGTCGCCGGATTGCCGGCGCCGCCATTGACCATCATGTCGGTCACTTCAAGGTTCGACGGCTGGAACCAGGAATTGCCCGCATCGAGGACCCGGCCTTTCAGCGCCGCCAATATCGCAACCAACCGCGTGACAGGATTGTCTGCCCGGTCCGGATACGCCACATGCCCCTGCGCGCCGTTGACCGTGATCCAGGCGTTGAGCGACCCACGCCGCCCGACCTTGATTATGTCACCCAGAACCCGAGCAGAGGTGGGCTCACCAACAAGGCACAGGTCGGGCACCAGGCGGTTAGCCTCAAGCCATTCGAGCATCGGCGCTGTGCCGAAGCTGGCGGGGCCTTCCTCATCGCCGGTGATGATCAGCGACAGCCGCCCCGGCACGCCCCGCGCCCCATGGTCCGCCGCCGCCGCAACGAATGCCGCGATGCTGCTTTTCATGTCATTGGCGCCGCGACCGACCAGCCGGCCATCAGCGATCATTGCGGCAAACGGATCCACGCTCCACGCCGCTACATCGCCGACCGGGACCACATCGGTATGCCCGGCAAAGGCGAAATGCGGCATGCCCTCGCCGATCGTGGCGAACAGATTGTCGATGGGGCCATCGGGCGGGCCGCCGAAGGTCAGCCTTTCGATGCGAAAGCCCAGCCCGGCCAGCACCCGCGCCAGCACCACCTGCGCCCCCGCATCGGCAGGCGTCACGCTGGCGCAGCGGATCAGCTCCTGAGCCAGCGCAACGGGATCAATCAAAGCTGTCACGCCTTGAGTGCGTCCAGAAAGTCGTTAATCCGCTTGGCATTGACGCCAAGATCGCCTTTTCCGACCCGCGATTTCGATCGCATGTCGACCCGCGTGCCGGTACCAGCAGGGGTCAGGCGGATGACGACATCGTCCTTGAACCCCCACCACGGGACCGTTGCCGTCGCCTCGATCCGCCCGGCCGCCGCGTCAGCGATGATCACCGTCCAGCCGGCATCCTTTGCCGCCGCCATGGCCTTGACGAACACCGCATCGGGCGCCGCCGGCAGCACCAGCCCAGCCAGCTTTGGATAACCCTTGGCCTGTACGGCGGCAAACGATGGCTCATACGCCAGCGCCGACGCCCTCGGCCCGCGCATCGCCGCGGTAATCGCTGCGAACGCCGGGGGGTTCACGGTGTCGGTCGTGATGTCGTTGATCGGCGGATAGGCGCGCGCGTCGATGACGATCGCTGCCGGCACGGCAATCGCCGCGATCCCGGCCGCCGCCGCCAGCACCACGCCCAAGCTGCCCCGTCGGCGCAGCAGAGCCCATAGGCAGAACAGCCCGCCAAGCCCCGCAAGCACTGCCGCCATGACGAACATGCCGAGCCCCGCCTGCCAGCCGAGTACGCCCCACGTCATCAACGGTCCAGCGAGCACCACGAGCAGCGCCGCGACCAGCGTGGCGCGCGCTATGCGCCACGTCCAGGCGCCGGGGGTCTTGATGGCCATCGCTACTTGCCTTTCGTCGGTGGAGCCGTCTTTGGCGAATTGGGTGCGAAGATGCTGCCAAAATAATCCCCGGCATACCAGCGCGGTCGCTCGGCCGCATCGGCGATTTCGCGGCTGATCAGATAGCCGACGCGCGCGTAGTTCGCACCGGCCTGCCAGTTGATGGGCATTGTCATGTCGTCGCTGGGTTGGTGATACTCAGTGGCGAGATAATGTTCCCACGCCGCCTTGCCGCCATTGGCAAAGCCGGTGGCGAGCAAAAGCGCCGGCACACCGCGCTTGACGAACGTGTAATGGTCGGAGCGCACGAATATGGTCTCCGCCGGCATCGGATCGGGCGACAACGTAACGCTGGCCTTGGCGACCGCCGTAGCGATCGAAGCACCCATCGTCGAATGATCGCCCCCAAAGGCAATGACATCGGTGAACGGATAGAGCAGCAGCGGCTGGTCGAGATCGACAACACTGGCGATGCTTCCAATCGGCACCGGCGGGTTGTTGGCGAAGGATTCAGCGCCCAGCAGTCCCTTTTCCTCGGCGGTGTTAGCCACAAACAGCATCGATCGCTTCGGCGGCGTTTCATCGCCGGCAAAGGCCCGCGCCACTTCGAGCATCACCGCCACCCCGGCGGCATTGTCGAGCGCGCCATTGTAGATGGTATCGCCCGCCTTCTCCGGCCGGATGCCGAGATGGTCGAGATGCGCCATCAGCACGACATGCTCGGACTTTAACACCGGGTCGCTGCCCTCGATCCGCCCGACGATCTCGCTGCTGGTGACGCTGCGCCGCGCCGAAGTCGCGGTAATGCGGGCGCTGGTCTTCAACGCAAAGCCCCGGGGCATACCGCGCTCCGAGTCGGCGACTGCCAGCACCTTGGCGAGCGGCGTCGGCGCACCGGCGAACAAGATTTCGGCCGCAGGACCGCTGACCACGGCGGATGTGCGGATGCCGGGCGCGGCGACGAACGGTGTTCCGTCCGGCTGCACCCAAGTCATCCGGGGAATACTGGCGGTCGATTGCAGCTTCTCCCACGGCCGCAGCTTGGCCGATTGCAGTGTCGGGATGCTGATCAGGCCGATGGCGCCGCGCGCCGCCGCCATCCGGGCTTTTTCGGTGCCCAAATGCGCCAGCACCTCGTCCGGGGCGGTTTTGGGAATGCCGGTGAGAACGACGACGATCTTGCCCTTCACATTCAGCCCGGCATAATCTTTGAAACCCTGCTTCGGCGCGTCGAGGCCGAAACCGGCAAACACCAGTGGCGCTGAAATATCGGTTTTCGTGTCGATCTGGCTGGGACTGACGATCGCTTCGCTGCTATGCACCCAAACGGTCGTCTTACCATCCTTGCCGGTCACGGTGACACCTGCTGGCCCATCGAGCCGCGCTTCCGAAAGTGTCACCGGCTGATACCAGCTGCCATCCCTGGCGCCAGGCTTTAGTCCGGCCGTAGCGAATTGCGACGCCACATAGCGCGCCGCAATGTCAAAACCGCGCGTGCCCGTGCCGCGCCCTTCCAGCAGATCATCGGCCAGAAACGCGACATGCGCCTTGACCCGTTCCGGCGAAAATGTCGGCTCGGCGGCAAATGCAGGGATGGCCGCAACGATGATCGCGGCAGATAACAGCAACTTCATCAAAGTCTCCGAAAATCAGGCCGGCCAATTTTCAAGCAGGAACACCGCCGGGGATCGGGTAGCGGTCGAATGGGAAGGTCTCGGCTTTCGCCTGAGTGATCCACTCGGCCATCCATGGATGCGCGAGCACGGCATCGACATAGGCTCGCGCCATCGGACTTACGGGCAGGTTATAGCTGTCGATCCGCGTCACCACGGGCGCGAACATGATATCGGCGGCGCTGAACGCCCCGAACAGCCACGGCAGATCGGTGTCGCTGCCATGGTCGGCGCGTGCCTGCGACCACAGCGCATCGACGCGCGCCACCTCGGCGGTGATTTCGGGCGTCGGCGCAAAGTTGGGGAAACGCGCCTTTAGGTTCATCGGGCACCCCGAACGCAGCGCCGGAAACCCCGAATGCATTTCGGCTGTCATGGCATAGGCCAGCGCGCGTGCCGGGGCTTCGCGCGGCCAATACCGGTCGTGCCCACCCTTGTCCGCCAGCCACAGGATGATGGCGAGACTGTCCCACACCGGGCATTTGCCATCCCACAGGACCGGCACCTTGCCCGAAGGCAACTCGCCCTTGGCTTCGCCGGATTTCCATTCGGGCGTGTCCATCGGGATGACATCACACGTGAACGGCAGGCCCGACTGTTTCGCCGCCAGCCAGCCGCGCAGCGACCAGCTCGAATAAGCGCGATTGGCGATGATGATCTTCATGACGTGCCCCCCGTTGCCAAGGGTCATAGCCGGGTTGCGGGCTGGCTGAAAGGCCAGCCTCAGCCTTCGGCGATTTCAACCACCGCCGCGCGCAGTTCGGGGATGCCGGCCCCCGTCTCGGCGCTCGTCGCCAGCACTTCGGGGAAGGCCGCGACATGGATGCGGGCGATGGCTTCGACCTTGGCCATCGTCGCCGCCAGTTCGGTCGGCTTGATCTTGTCGGCTTTGGTGAGGACGATCTGATAGCTGACCGCCGCCTTGTCGAGCATGGTCATGATCTCGATATCGACCGCCTTAAGCCCGTGGCGTGCATCGATGAGCACCAGCACGCGCTTCAGCACCGCGCGCCCGCGCAGATAGTCGAGGATCAGTCGCTTCCACCGCGCCACCATGTCCTTGGGCGCCTCGGCATAACCGTAGCCCGGCATGTCGACGAGGCGGAAGATGCGTGGCTCCCCAACATCGAAGAAGTTGAGCTCCTGCGTGCGCCCTGGTGTGTTCGAGGCGCGCGCCAGCCCCTGCCGCCCGGTCAACGCGTTGAGCAACGTCGATTTGCCGACATTGCTGCGCCCGGCAAAGGCGATTTCCGCGACGTCAGGCGCCGGCAGAAACTCGAGATCGGGGGCAGACAGCCGGAACTCGACCGGCCCGGCAAAGCGCCGCCGCGCTGTCTCGATGTTCCAAAGCAATTGCTTGGCGTCGGCCTTTGCGGCGGCCGGATCGATATCATCGGTCATGTCACTCACTTCGGCCGTACCGGGCGCGGTTTGGCGCTTGGCTTTGCCGGCGTGGGCGCAACCGTTATCGTTTCCGCCGTAGGCGTGGCAGGCATCGGATATTTGCGCAGCATGTAGGATTGCTGGGCAATCGACACGAGGTTGTTGACAATCCAGTACAGCTGCAACCCGGTAGGGAATGGCGCCATCACGAACATCAGCACCCAGGGCATCAGCGCGAACACCTGGCGCTGCACCGGATCGGCCTGAGGAGGCGCCAGCTTCTGCTGGAACCACATTGTCAGCCCGAGAATGATCGGGAACACGCCCAAAGCGATCATAGCCGGCGGCGTCCACGGGATCAGGCCGAACAGGTTTAGCGGCGTCAGCGGGTCGGGGGCGGACAGATCCTTGATCCACAGCACAAACGGCTGGTGACGCATCTCGATCGAAACCATCAACGACTTGTACAACGCGTAGAACACCGGAATCTGGATCAGCAACGGCAGGCAGCCGGCGACCGGATTGACCTTTTCGGCCTTGTACAGCGCCATGATTTCCTGCTGCTGCTTAACCTTGTCGTCCTTGTAACGCTCTTGCAGCGCCTTCATCTTCGGGCCCATGATCCGCATTTTCGCCATGGATTCATATTGCTTGTTGGCAATCGGGAACAGCGCGGCGCGTACGATCAGGGTCAGGCCGATAATGGCCACACCGAAGTTGCCGGTCAGCCGGAACAGCCAGTCGAGCAGATGGAAAATCGGCTGGGCCAGCAGGATGAACCAGCCCCAGCTCACCGCCAGGTCGAAATGCGGGATGCCGAGGCGGGTCATATAGCTGTCGAGGAGGCTGATCTCCTTGGCGCCGGCGAAGAAATGCCCGGTGACGTCCTGCGAAGCACCCGGCGCAACCGTCACCACCGGCCCGAGGAAATCGGTCTGGAACAGATCGCCCGGCGCGGCTGCAAAGCGCGCATCGACCTTCATCTTCTGGTCGGGGATGACCGCGGCCAGCCAATATTTCTCGGTGATGCCGAGCCAGCCGCCGGTCGTGGTATAGCGTTTCGGGCCGTCCTTGATCAGCTTGCCATATTCGACTTCGCTGTCGCGCAGGGTGCCGTCCATGACGCCGACCGGGCCGATATGCATGTTGAAGCTGGTCTTTTCGGCGCCCTCGCCAAGCCGCGAGACCAGCCCCCAGGACTGAACGTTGATCGCCGCCGGGCCGGGATTGCTCACCCGCTGGCGCACGGTGAACATGAAATCCTTGTCGATGGCGATTATCTGCTGGAACACCACGCCAGCGGCATTCATCCAGCTCAGCGTTACCGGCATCGCGGTAGTCAGCGTCGTGCTGCTCGCCGTCCACCGCGCGTCGGTCGGGGGTGCACCGGCGCCGACCCAACCAAACTGGCCAAAATAGGCATCGCTGGTGCCGCTCGGGCTGAAAATCCGCACCGGCGGCGAATCCTTGAAGATCGTTAGCCGATACGGCGGCAGCACCAGATCGTCGAAGCGCGCGCCCTTGAGGTTGATCGACCCCGAAACGCGCGGCGTGGCAATGACGACACGCGGCGTGGCAGCGAGAATTGCCGTGCGGTCGCCGCCGGTGGATGCGGCGGCCATGCCGGGCACAGTGCCGCCGGGCACCGGCTCAGCCGCCGTCATCGCTGGCACGCTCGCCACCACCGGCGTAACCACGGCCGGCGGGAAGAACCGGTTGGCGACCAGCTGCCAGCCCAGCAGCACCATTGCCGACAGCAGGAATGCCACGATGATATTGCGCGTGTCTTTGCTCACAAACGAAGCTTCTCTTTGGCAAATGGGCAGGTGGGCAGACGGCGGATGCGCCGCCCTATAGCGTGTCAGGGCACCGGGTCATAGCCCGACGGTCCCCAGGGATGACAGCGGCCGATGCGCTTCAGGCCGAGCCAAAGACCCTTGATCGGACCATGCTTGTTCAGCGCCTTGATCGTATAGGCAGAACAGGATGGCGAAAATCGACAGGTCGGCGGCAATACCCTGGAAATCGTCAGCTGCCAGACCCGGATCGGCACGATCAGAACGTGGCTCACCAGGTTCATCGGGCGACCTTGACCAAGGCCCGTTGAAGGTCGGCGTAGAGGTCGGCGAAATCGCGTTCGTTGCCGCCATCCCGGCCGATCAGCACATGATCGGCACCTGCGAGACCCTGATCCGACAGAAGCGCTCGCGCCAAAGCGCGAAATCGGCGTTTCATGCGGTTGCGGACCACGGCGCCGCCGATTTTTTTGGTCACGGTGTAACCGGCGCGAATTTTTAGATCGCCATCACCGCGCGGACGGACCAGCAAGATGAAACCGGGCGTAACCAATCGGCGCGCCTTATTGGCGGCCAGATAATCCCGCCGCAACCTTATGGTTTCGGGTGTCAGGCGGACAGCTTCTTGCGGCCTTGCGCGCGGCGATTGCGGATGACGTTGCGGCCGCCAACTGTCGCCATCCGGGCGCGAAAGCCGTGCCGGCGGGCGCGGACGAGCTTGGAAGGCTGATAAGTACGCTTCATGTCAAAATCCCGTGTGCGGCTGGACGCCACAAATTCAAGTCGTCGCCCTTAGGGGCGTTGGCCGTTTGAGTCAATCTGCTCGGGCTGCATCACCGTCGCATAAACCTGTTCGAACGCTTCTGCGCCGATACTGACCTCGCCGCGAAAAGGGAAATCCATGGCGGCAACCAGCAAGATCACCAGCCCGGTGAACGCCGACAGCAAGCCCGTCAGAATGACATGGACGCGCGTCGACATCTTCAGCATCCACAGCAGCAGCGTGTTGACGAAGGTGCCCAGCAGCACCACCCACCACAGAATATCCGGGATCCCGGCGTTGACATTCGCCAGCCGCTGACCGCGCAACTACACCAACGCATTGGCCTGCGCCATGGCTTGCGCATGAAGGGTTTGCTGGCCGAGACCGGCGGGTTTGACGGCGTGCAGTTCATCGTTGAACTGCGCCATGAGCGCTGAGCCCGTTGTCGGCACGACGCCCGCCCGTTGCGCCGGCCAGCCCACATCGATGACTTCACGGGTATAGCGCCGCAAAATGCCCTGCAAGTCGCCGCGCACCGGTTGCGGCAGGCCGCTGACATCGCGGTAAAGCGCGGCGAGGCTGGCCGTCACCTGATCGCCGGTCGCCGAGTGGCTGGTATAGGCCGCCACCGCCAACAGGCCGAGCAACAGTGGTAAAGTAAGGCAGAGCTCGACATCGCCAACCCGACTCTGTGGTTGGCGAGATCGTCGCGGTGCAGCCATTTGCGCGCTAGCCGGCGAAAACCGAACAGCCCGGCGATCGACACCACCGCGGATACCGCCATTGAACAGCAGCGCCGTTGTCCAGGTCGGATGATCATAGGTCCAGAAAAGCATCGCACCTGCGTAACGGCCTCGTCGCTTGCGCTCAATCTCACCGCTCGGCCCCTCTCGACTTGCCGGCACGTCCCCGGCATGGTCCTGCCGTGACGATTTCTCCCCTTGCTCGCCCCTTTCCCGCCCTTGCACCCATCAGTGGCGTGCGCATCGGCACCGCCACCGCCGGTTACAAGGCGTGGACACGCGCCGATGTGACGCTGGTCGAACTGGCGCCCGGCACGGCGGTCGCAGGCGTGCTAACCAACTCGCGCTGCCCGTCGCCTGAAGTCGAGCTATGCAGCCAGCGCCTGCCGGGCGGTCGGGCCCGCGCGCTGGTGGTCAATGCCGGCAACAGCAACGCCTTCACTGGCATGGCCGGGCGCGAGGCGGCGGCGGCCCAGACGGACGCAGCGGCGGCGCTCCTCGGCTGTGATGCTGCAGAAGTGTTCGCCGCCTCAACCGGCGTGATCGGCGTCCCCTTGCCGCAGGCCAAGGCGGTCGCCGGGGTGACAGCGGCGCACGCGGCCTTGGGCAGCGGCGACTTTCACACCGCAACACTTGCCATCGGCACCACCGATACCTTTGCCAAGGCGGCGACGACTTCGGCGCTAATCGGCGAAACTCGGGTGACGCTGACCGGTATCATCAAGGGATCCGGGATGATTGCCCCCGACATGGCGACGATGTTGGGCTTCATATTCACCGATGCCGTCGTCGCGCCCGTGTTTCTGCAGGCAGCACTTTCCCGCGCCAACGCCAGCACCTTCCAATGCATTACGGTCGATGGTGACACTTCGACGTCGGATACCGTGCTGGCCTTTGCCACCGGTACTGCCGGCAATGCGGATCTTCTCGGCTGGCACTCCCCAGGCGCCGACGCCTTTGTCGCCGCATTGCATGATCTTTGCCGGCAACTGGCGCAGCTGGTGGTCCGCGATGGCGAAGGCGCAACCAAGTTCATCACCATCACCGTTACCGGCGCTGAAAGCGATGCCGCGGCGCATCGCATTGCCATGAGCATCGCCAATTCGCCGTTGGTCAAAACCGCCATCGCCGGCGGCGACGCCAATTGGGGCCGCGTCGTCATGGCGGTCGGGAAGGCCGGCGAGGCCGCCGAGCGCGACCTGCTGTCGATTCGCTTCGGCGTTACCGAAGTGGCAGCGAAGGGGGCTGTGGTTCCAGGCTATGACGAGGCGCCCGTTGCTGCGCATCTGGCCGGCGACGAAATCGATATCGCCGTCGCTATCGGGCTTGGGTCAGGCCGCGCCCAAGTTTGGACGTGCGACCTGACCCATGGCTATATCAGCATAAATGCCGATTACCGGAGTTGAGGGGCTCCTAGAATTTGGTATTGATCCCAAAGCGGAAAACGCGCCCGAACGGATTGCCGATGAACGGATCGTAGCTGACCTGGAGGCGTGCTGCGGGCGGATTGGCATCCGTGAAATTCTCGATCCCGAACTGCAACTGGGCATCGAGAGAATCGATCGGCAGATTGTAAGTAAAGTTTATGTCGTGCTGAGTGAAGGATTTTACCTCCCGGCCGAAGTCTGATGGACCAAATGACGTGCTGATGCAGGGGCTTCCGACGACACAACGATCGTCAGTCACGCCACCGACATAGCGAACCTGGTAGCGGGCGTTGATCCCCGCAATGCCGTAGCTGACATAGCCGGTGGCCCGAAGTTTCGAAATTGTCCCCGGGTCGCGTTCGTAGTTGGCGAACCCGCGCGCCTTGTAACCAGCCTGAACCAGCTGACCGCGGAAGATGAAATCGCTGAACGTGTAATCAAGAACGAAGCTCGCCTGCGCGCCAATGCCGAACTGCCCAGGGCCGACGTCGCCCCTGTAATCGAGTGCAACGTCGATACCGCTCGTTTTGACCTTGGGGCCATTGACCCAATCGGTGCGGACGCGAGAGATGTCGAAGCCGCTTGTTACCCCCTGAACACAGCCGCCTTGAAAGGTGATGAGGTTGGCAAAGACGCTGCTGCAATTGGCAAAACGCGTGCCGTTCGGCGACACGGCGCCATTTGCGACCGACGATGCGAGCGCCTGCACCGGGGTCGTTGTGATCCGATCCTTGAAATCAAAGCTCCAGTAATCGACCGAAGCGGTGAAGCCCGAGGTGTTGATCACCGCACCGATATTATAGGTAAAGGCCTTTTCCGGCCCGAGATCAGTCGGGTTACCGTATATATCCTGCGATTTGAAGTTGCCGGCGCCGGCCGTGAGTCCGACAAGTGCAGTTACGAAGTTGGGCGAGACCTGCGTTGCCAGCGGCGCCTTGAAGGTGGTGCCGGCGGAGCCGCGCAGCACCAGCCAGTCAAGCGGGTTCCAGCGCACCGACCCCTTGGGATTGAAGGTCGAGCCGACGGGTTCGCCGTAATCCTCGAACCGCGCAGCACCGGTCACTTCGAGGCGTTCGGTGATCGGCACCTTCACTTCGGCGAACAGTGCGTAGACATTCTGGCTCTGCTTGTCGCGCCGCGTGCCGCCAAGGAAGATGAACGGCCCTACGCCATCGGTCGGGGTTCCGACACAAGAACGATCACCTTCACGGAAGCATGGGTTATTTTGAAGATCTTCGATCGGGCTTAACGCGCGGCTGGTGTAGACATTGCTGCGATACTGGGCACCGAAAGCATAGGCGATGGCGCCGCCGCCAAAATCGATATTGGTCTCACCCGAAAACACCAGGTCGGCGACATATTGTTCCTCGACTTGGCGGGTGCCGACGGGAACCTGCAGCCAACGGACAAGCTCCGCCGAATTCTCGTTACCCTTGACATAGGCCGAGTTGGTGAGCTTCAGCGCCGGGTTGCCGGGGCCTGCATTGGAGAACGGGTTGAACCACATGCAACCATTCTGCCCTGGGGTATTGGCGGCTACGTTGCAGCCCGGCCCGCCGAGGCCGTTCAAGGCATTTTGCATCCGCGAGCTGATAATATCGGGGGCATAGGCCTCACGCTCGGACCGCCAGTAAGTGCCATAAAGCTGGGCGCGGAAAGTATCTGAAAACTCTTTCTCGAAGCCCCCCGAGACGCGCCACGCCTTGTTGTTGGCGGCGCCGCGGCCGGCGCCCTTTTCGGCATCGAGGGGGTTGCCGAGCCAGCCGAGCGGCCGCCAAACGACGGCCGTCACGGCGGCCAACGGCCGCACGCCGGTGCTGGGCGCTAGCCCCGTCTGCGCCAGGAACGCCGGGACGCCGGGATTGTTGGGCGACACGGTGAACGCACTGATCGACCCCGACCCGCGCGGGCCCTGGGTCGGTGGGAACGACGGCGAATAGCCGAGCGAATTGAGATCGGTTTGCGCGTACAGGCCTTCGAGGTGGAACTTCAATGTGTCCGACAGATCAATATCGGCCTGAATGTAACCCTGATAGCGATCTTCCTCCTCGATCAGATTATCGAACGGAATGAAGCTGAAGCGGCAAAGGCCGGAATCGATCGGGCCATCGAGAACGCCGCCAAGGCTTTCACACCCGGCATCACGGCGGCGGGTGGTCACCGGGAGACCATTTTCAAAATAGGTAGCGGCAAAATTGCCCGGCGTGCTCAGTGCCGACCATCCCGAGGGGTTCTGCTGATAGGTCGTACGCGTGAAGTCACGGTCCGTGGTGCCGAGTTCGGACCGGTGCTGCCAGCCGACGCCGCCCATCAAGTTGAGTTTGCCGAACTTGGCCCCCGCCAGCGCCGACATCGTCCAGTTGCCCCTGGAACCGTCGATCAGCTCATAATCGCCTTGAACGCGCATGCCGGTGAAATCGCGCTGGGTGATGAAGTTCGCGACACCGGCGATCGCATCCGACCCATAAGTGGCGGCGGCGCCATCCTTCAGGATTTCGATCTGCGACAACGCAAAAAATGGCACCAGGTTGGTATCGGTGAAACCGTCGCCCGGCGCCGAGATCGTGCGGCGGCCGTTGAACAGCACGAGCGTGCGCGTCGGCCCCAAGCCGCGCAGGTTGATCGAGCCGTTGCCCTGAAATCCCTGCGACCCGACCGCGAACTGGTTCGAATCGCCGAGAACGGCGCCGACCGATGGCAATTGCTTGATGAATTCCAGCGGCGAGGAAATGCCTGCCGCCGTTAGATCTGTTGCCTTGAAGACATCAACGGGCACCGCTGCATCTTCGCGGGTGCCACGAATGAAGCTGCCGGTGACGACGATGGTTCCCGCGTCGTCAGGCACTGCGGCCGCGGCGACTTGCTGCGCACTGGCGGGGGCAGCGATGGATGCCGTCATTCCAAACGCCAACAACCCAGCAAGAGATACGGAGTGCAGATACGTAATACGCATTTTCATGTCAGATATCCCCCAAGCACGTCTGCCCACCTGCCCAGGTTTTCCTAGTGCAGCTAACAGCGAGTCTATGAGAATATTTCCAATTGGCAATAGTCAGAAACATTATCTGTCACGATTGTCGGTTCTGCCGTGGAAATGCTGCACCTTCGCACTTGCAACATACATGCAGCATGGACAACCAAAATGACTATTATATTGATATAAATGCTAAAAGCGTGATTTTTGTGTCGTACTTGCGGCACGGACGGCGGGCGTGCACAGTGTGAAAAACGGGGGAGACTTAGGCGACATGACCGGCACCGCTTCACGAAAATACGCGGCGATGCGTCGCAGCCTGCTTGCTGTAGCAGCCGTGGCCATCGGCGTCATTGTCACCGGTGCCCCCGCGCTTGCCGAAACCCGCACCGTCGCCAACATCGGCCTCAACAATTCCGAGAGCGCACGCTATGACGCTGCCGGCGACCATTGGCTGGTCAGCAACATCGGGCCGCGCGGCGCTAGCAACGATGGCTTCATCACGCTGGTCAGCCCCGATGGTACGGTGCTCGACCCGAAATGGATAGCCGGCGGGGTAGGCGGCGTGACCCTCGTCGATCCGCTCGGAATGGCAATCCAAGGCAATACGGTTTACGTCGCCGACACCGCTACGGTGCGAACCTTCGATCGCGTCAGCGGCAAACCCGGCTCTGCATACCCCATTCCCGGCGCCATCCGCCTCAACGACCTGACCGTCGACGACAAGGGCGTGGTCTATGTCACCGACAGCGGCAATGACGACACGCCGGGGGCGATCTTCCGCATCAGAAACGGCCAGGTCAGCGAATTCGCCAAGCGCGATCCTGCGCTGGAACGCCCCAACGGCATCGCGGTGATGGCCGACGGCAACATCGTCCATGGCGGGCGCGGCGTGAACCTGGTCATCCGCTCCCCTGCCGGCAAGATCGTGCGGGAGATTACGCTCCCCATCGGGCGTTTCGACGGCATCGTCGCGCTGCCCGATAATGGCCTGCTCGTTGCCAGCCAGGACGGCCATCTGGTCTATCGCGTGCCTCCCGCCGGCAAGGCCGTGGCGGTGGTGTCCGACATCCCGATCCCGGCGGCGATCGGTCTCGACACCAAGCGCCACCGTTTGGTGGTGCCGCAGATTGTGGCGAGCACATTGACGTTTGTCGATCTGCCATGAGGATCCAGCCATGACGCCGATTTTGCATCAGTATCAAACTTCGCCGTTCTCCGAGTTGGTCCGCGCTGCTTTCGGGCTGAAAGGCATTGCGTGGCAATCGGTGATCATCCCGAACATCATGCCCAAGCCTGACCTTGTTGAGCTGACGGGCGGCTACGCGCGCACGCCAGTCGTGCAGATCGGCGCCGATATCTATTGCGACACGGCGGCGATCCTCGCGGCACTCGACAGGTTACAGCCCGAACCGAGCCTTTACCCGGCACCCCTCGGCGCATTGCACAAGGTTATGGCCAGTTGGGCCGGCGGACCGCAGTTCATGGCGCATGTCGGTGCGGCGCTCGGGGCGATGCCCGATGGCGCGCTGCCGCAGGCTTTTGTCGATGATCGCAAGGGACGCTTCGGGCTCGATATGAAAGCCTTGGCACGTGCCACGCCGCACTTGACGACGCAGGCGCTGACGGCGGCGCACTGGCTCGACCACAGCCTCGCCGACGGCCGCGCCTTCATCGGTGGTGCCGCGCCAGGCCACGCCGATCTTGCCTTCTACAGCAATATCTGGTTCGTGCGCGGCAACCCGTTTGCCGCGGCAACGACGTCCCAAATTTTCGCGCTACCGCATCTGACCGCTTGGTATGAGCGGGTTGAGGCGCTAGGTCACGGGTCGCCGACAACGATCAGCGCCGAAGACGCGATCAAAGTTGCGGCCGTCTCCGATCCCGCACCAGTCACGGGCCGCATCGACGCCCCCTTCGTCGAAGGTCAGATGGTGGCGGTGAAGACCGACGGCTCGGGCGATGCGCCGGTCGGGGGGCAGCTGGCGCAATGCGATCCCACCGGCATCATCCTGCTGCGCAAAGGCATCCGCTGCGGCACCGTTGCGGTGCATTTCCCGCGACTGGGCCAGATAGTGATGCCCGTCTGAAACAATTGGTCATTTTGAGTCGCGTTCAAGCATGACGACCATAAAATAGCCGAGCCTCAGCCCAGTTCGCCTTCGAGCCAGCTCTTCAACTGGGATTTCGGCGCTGCGCCGACCTTGGTCGCAACTGGCGCGCCGTTCTTGAACAGGATCATCGTCGGGATGCCGCGCACGCCATATCTGGTCGGTGCATCGGGGTTCTCGTCGATGTTGATCTTGACGATATCAACGCCATCGAGCTCGTTGTTGATTTCCTCGAGTGCCGGACCGATTTGACGGCAAGGACCGCACCATTCCGCCCAGAAATCGACGAGCACCGGCTTTTCGCTGCTGATCACATCGGAATGGAACGAGGCGTCGGTGACATGTTTGGCGGCCATTGGGCGTCCTTTTTCGCTATGATGGATAGATAGGCGTGTCGCCACCGGCGTTCAACACAAGGAGGTCTTTCAACGGGTAAAGTGCCAGCAGGGTTCCAGGCAACGGAATCAGTCGGGGCCCTTCGGTGAACAGCAAGGCTGCCTCGATGCGGCGACCCGGAAACACTACGCCAAGCGCCGCGACATAGGCCGCCATCTGCCGCAGATAATAGGGCGGCACGGCGTCTGCGTCATCCGGAACCCGCGCGCCGGTCTTGAAATCGACAACCAGGACATGCGTCGCGCTGACCAGCAGGCGATCGACGGTGCCAGCGATAACCTTGTTGCCGACAACGGCGGCAAGCGGCGCTTCGGCAAGCGCGTCTTCGGCAAACACCTCGGCAAACGCCGGATCGTCCATGATGCCGAGCACGGTCGCCGTGGTCGCAGCGGCGTCGAGATCGGGATGGTTAGCGGCACACCAGGCTTCACCAACGCGCTGGCGGTGGGCGACCGGAAGCCCGGGCAGCCGTTCGAACAGCGCATGCAACGCCTGGCCACGCCGCGCCGCTGCACGGGCCTTCGGCCCCATCGGCGGCGCCGCGACATCATCGGCGGCGATGGCGGACGGCGACAGCGGCCGCACCGGGCGCGCCTCGGCCGCCGGCGCCGTTGTTGCCCAGGCCGGCAGGCTCGCGGCGTCGTCGGGAGACAACACGGGCGCCTCCACCGCGACACGCGGCCGCGTATCGCCGCTGCGCCATTCCAGCGCATCGCCAACCCACCCCGGCGCCTCGACGCTTGCGGCCCCCAACGCCGTCATCGCCTGACCAACCGCTGCATACCAGCTTTCCTCATGCGCCTCGGTCGCCTTGCCCGACAGCGTGCCGCCGATGAAGAGCAGATCCTCGGCACGGGTAAGCGCCACATACAGCAGCCGGCAATGCTCGCGGGCGTTTTGTGCGGTCTCGAAATCGATCTCGGTCGCGATGGGCCCGGACAGGCCCTTGCGACTGATCAGGAACACCGGCAACGGCAGGCCGTCGTCAAAGCTCATCAGCAGCGGCGCCTCGCGCTCGCCTTTCCGCGGCTTGGTGGCGTCGGCAAGGATCACCACCGGCGCCTGCAATCCCTTGGCACCATGCACGGTCATCAACCGCACGGCTGCCAGCGGCGCATCGGGGTCGCGCTTGATCTCGATATCGTCCGCATCGACCCAGGCCAGAAAGCCCTGCAACGTCGGTGCATTGGCGCCTTCGAAAGCCAGCGCCTGATCGAGCACCGCGTCGATGGCGTCGCGCGCTTCGCCGCCGAGACGAGCCAGCAGCTTGCGCCGGCCCTGCAACGGCCCGGACAGCACGCGTTCGAAAAACTCGTGCGGCGCGGTGAAATCGGCGAAAGCCAGCACCTGCAACAGCCACTCGCGCGCCGCGACAACGAGGGGATTATCGCCGGCGCGCACCGCATCCCACAATGTTCCCGGCCGATCCGCAGCGAGCCCGTACAGCGTCTCGTGATCAAGCCCCAGAAACGGTGACACGAGCAGCGCCGCCAGCGTCAGGTCATCGCCCGGTTGCAGCGCAAACCGCGCCAGCGCCAGCAGGTCGGCGACGGCGAGCGGATCGCTGAGCTTCAGCCGGTCCACTCCCGCCACCGGCACCTCGTTGACGTGTAGCGCCGCAACCAGTGCCGCTGAAAACCCGCTGCGGCTGCGCACCAGTACCAATATGTCCTGGGGCCGCACCGGCACCCCGCGCCCCGGCAGCAGCATCGGATTGGCCGGATCGAGCCACCCCGCGATGGTATCGGCGACGCGGTGCGCCAGCCGGATTTCGGCCTTAGGCGCCGGGGTGTCGTCGCCTTCCTCATCCTGGTCCCCGACATCGCCGTCGTCGGCAAGAACCGGCGGCCACAGCGTCACCGCGCCCTGCCACGGCGTGCGGTGCGGCCGGTGCGTCGGCACGCCGTCGCTGTCGAAACTGCCATGGCCGAGCACTTCGACCGTCGCATCGACGACTTCCAGAATCGCGCCCACCGAGCGGAAGTTGGTATCCAGGTCGATTTGCAGCCACGGTTCGCCGGCATCGCTCGCCAGCTGGGCAAATTCCTGGCGCTTGTCACGGTAGACGCGCGGGTCGGAGCCTTGAAATCCGAAGATCGACTGCTTGTAATCACCAACCACGAACAGCGTGCGCCGGACCTCGCGCGCGCCGGCGCCGGCAAAGAATTCGTCGGTCAGCGCACCGATGATGTCCCACTGCCGCGCATTGGTGTCCTGCGCTTCATCGACCAGCACATGGTCGATGCGGCTGTCGAGCTTGAAGCGCACCCATTCCGCCGCCCCCGCCCCGCGCAGCAGCCGCTGCGCCGCGGCGATCATGTCGTCATAATCGATGACGCCGAGCCGCGCCTTGGCGTCACGCCAGCTGGCCGCCAACCGCTTGCCGATGCGCAGATGCATCGCCGCGTGCTCGACCGCCGCATGCAGCCGTTGTTCGGCAGCGATGGCGATCAAGGCTTCGCCTACCGCCTCGACCGACGGCTTCAGCGACGGGTCGGCCATATCCGCCGCCTTGGGCACCATGGTTTTGCGGACCGTGCCGGTGGTGGTGACGAACGCTGCATACAGCGTGTCGAACGCCGCCATCGGATCGGTTGCTGCAAGCCATTCGTACAGCTGGTCCGACGATTTCAGCGCATTGGCGTTGCCCGCGCGTTCCAGAGCGCCGGCCAGCCGCTTCACCCCAGCGCGATCGATGCGCCCCAGCCCCGCCGCCAGTGCCGACGGGCCATTCCTGTCTGTCGCCAGCCCGAAACCGCGCCGCAGCATCGGCGGGATGCCGGCCTCGGGCAGGTCGGCGAGCGCCTCGCCATGCGCTGTCAGCCGCGCCGCGACCTTGGCCAGCCGCATCTCGCCCTGCGCAATGCTGATGCCCGCAAGGTCCGCCAGAAACCCCTCGTCGCCCTCCGCCGTCGCCGTCTCGATGGCTTCGGTCAGCAGCCGGCGTTGCAGCGCGATGCTGCTGCGATCATCGAGCGTCGCGAACCCCGGCGACACCCCGGCCTCGACCGGAAAGCTGGCGATCAACCCCTGCGCAAAGGCGTGGATGGTCTGGATCGCCAGCCCCTGCGGCGCATCGAGCACCTGCGCGAACAGCCGCCGCGCGCGGGTTATTGTGATCGCGTCGGTCGCCTCGCCCAGCGCCTGCAAATCGCTGACCAGCGCCGCATCGTCGCAGCGCGCCCAATACGCCAGCCGGTCGAACACCCGCGTCTGCATTTCGGCGGCAGCCAGCTTGGTGAAGGTCAGGCACAAGATCGCCGAAGGCTGGGTTTCGCCGATCAACAGCCGCAGCACCCGCGCCGACAGCACCTGCGTCTTGCCGGTGCCTGCTGATGCCGCCACCCAGGCGTGAACCTGCGGGTCGGCAGCGGCTGCCTGCGCAGACTTTAGCGGATGGAGCGGAAGGGTCGTCATCACCGCCGAGCTATCCGAGCTGCGCCGACGCGCACGGGCCTGTCCAGCCATTCGGCAACCCGTGACAGATGGTTGTAGTCGCCCCACGCCAGGTTGGGCTGCCAATCGGCGCGGAACACCGCGTCGCCGAGCAGGAACTGGTCGGTGATCGCCGTGACCGCCGCGGCCACCGCCGCGATATGCTCGGCCACATCGAGCGGCGGGTTGCCCTTCAGCGCATCGACCATCTTGCCCGGCGACTTGCCGCCGCCCATCTCCCAATATTGCAGGCTTTGCGGTACGCCGCGCGGCACCCCGCCGGCGCGCGTGCGCATGGCGCCGGCGGTTGCCATCGCCATCAACAGGCTCAACTGGTTGGCCACATAGCCGCGGACCCGGGTCGGCGTCGGCGCCTTGCCGGTCTTGTAATCGATGATCGCCAGCCGCCCCTCGGCATCGCGGTCGACGCGATCGGCACGGCCTTCGATGGTGATGCCGTTGGTCAGCGTCAGCACCCCCGACGCCTCCGCCGCCAGCGGCTGCCACCCCAGCTGTTCGCGCGCATGCACCTGTTCGCCGGCCCAGTGCAGGGCCCGCCGCGCCCGCGGTGCCCAAAGCGCGCGCAGCAGCGGGAACTGCTTGCCCTCCGCCAGCAGCATCGCCTCGGTCAGCTGTTGCAACCGTTCCAGGCTGCCGCCGCCGCCGCCGATCCAGCGCTCCATGACGTCATGGATGCGGGTGCCGCGCGTCGCCGCCGTCGGGTCCTGATCGAGCGGCTCGAGCGCCCGCAGCTTGAGCATCGTGCGGGCGTAGTAAGCGAACGGATCGGCAATCAGCGTATCGACATCGGTGACGAACAGCGCCCGTGGCCGGCGCGCGGCGGGCGGCGCATAGCTCGGCGGCTGGACAGGCCCCGGCTGCCCGTGGCCATCGATACGACGCGCCAGTTCGAGCAGGCCGGCATCGGGCGTCAGCCCGCCGCTGAAGGCCTGCAAGCGCAGCCAGAAGCGCGACGGCACCAGTGGCGCGCTCGCATCGCGGCGCGACCGGGTCATGAGCACCTGCGGTGCCGCCAGCGCGCTGACGAAATCATGCGCCGCCAACCCGATGTCGCGCGCCAGGCCCGGCAGGCCGAGGCGAGACCGGATCGCCGGCGCCAGCCACGGGTCAGGCGCCGGCTTGCCGGGCCAACTGCCTTCGTTGAGGCTGCCGAGGATCATCAGGTCGGCGCGCTGCAACTGCGCCTCCAGCGGCCCCAATATGGCAATGCGCGGATGGCCGCCCCAAACCGGGCGCACGGCGGCATCGAGCAGCGCCGAAAGCAGCGCCGGCGCATCGTCGCGCTCGAACGGCCCAAACACCCCGCCGTCAGCCTCCAGTCGGTCGATCAGATCGGCCAGCGTCCGCCCGCCGACGCCGCTCCACAGCCCATCGCCGGCCAACGCCGTGCCGGCTTCGCGCAACGCAGCGGCAAGTTTGGGCAGAGTCAGCTGTCCGCGCCGTTCCGCCTGTGCCGCCAATGGCTCCAGCCCGGCGGCGGCGGCGTGCCACCAGTCAATGAGTTCGGCGTCACTTGTCCCGGCGGCGTCGACCGTCGCCGCGTCGGCCTTGTCACGCGCCATCCGTCGTTGGCGGCTGGCGACGGTCGCATCGATGGCCTCGCCAACCATTTCCAGTCCCGGCGGCGGACGGACACCGCGCAAGGCGCGATCGAGCCGCCGCACTTGCGTCAGCCAGGCGCCGCGCCGCTCGCCAGACGCGACCAGCGGATGCTTGAGCACCGCTAGCAGCGCCACCGGTGCGAAGCCCTGCGTCATTGCCTCGGCCATCGCCAGCGCCAGCGTGCCGGGCGGTGTCAGTCGCAGTGGCACCCCGGCCGAATCGTCGATGTTCAGCCCCCAGCGCCGACAATGCGCTGCGACGCGGCGGGCAAGCGTTCGGTCGGGGGTAATAAGGGCGGCGCGTTTGCCAGGGGTTTCGAGTGCGCGGCGCAGGGCCAATGCAATGACCTGCGCCTCCTCAGCCGGCGTCGCTGCCTCGACGATGCGCACACCGGAAAAGGCCGTGCCGCTATCGCCGATACTGCTGTGCCAGCCGTCGGCCGCATCGGCCGGCGCCATGGCGGCATTGACAAGCGATGTGCGGGCAATCGGGCCGTCCCAGATGGTGGTCACACCCCAATCCTGTGCGTCGGCGCGGTCGAGCCGCAGTCGCGCCAACAATGCTTTCTGCGCATATTGAGGATGTTCCTCACTGTCACGGGTCGGCAGGTCCGGGTCGGCGGCGCGGCAATGGATGGCGGCCCAGCGTTCAGCGCCAGCCTCTGCTGTGTCGGTGTCGAGCCCGGGGAGCACGACCAGCCCCTGCGGCAAAGCCAGAACCCCGGCCAGCAGCCGCACCAGCGCCGGCGAGCTGCCGGTCACGCCCGCCGCCGCCACGACCCCGCCCGGTGGTGCGGTCTGCCAGCGTGCCACCAATGCATCGATGAGCGCGGCGGTGCGGGTGCCACCGTCGCTGCCACCCGCCGCCTCGCGCGCTGCGGGCCAATGGGTGATGACCAGATCGAGAAATGACAGCGTCGCCTGCCAGTGGCTGGCCAAGTCCGTATCGTCGAGGATGGTTTTCAAGCGTTCTGGAGCGATTTCTTCAGCAAGCAGCGCATCATGCGTCGCGCCAAGCGCATCGCCGAGGCGGAGCGCTTCGACGGCGCTGCGACCGATGTCGCGACCTGTCGGCATTGCTCGCACCAGGCGCGCGAGTTCGAGGCGGCGCTGCAACGGCGGCACTGCGGCCGGAATGGCCGAGCTCCCGCTGGCGAAGCGATCAAAGGCGTCATCGCCGAGATCGCCTATCGGCGTCATTCGCGGCAGCAGTAAGCCGCCGCCGGAATGGCGCACGAACGCATCGGTGAGGGTGCGGACGGCGCGGCGACTGGGCAGCAAGATATGGGCGGCAGCGAGGGCGAGCTTATCGCCATTTGTACGATTGATGAGGCCGAGCGCCAGCGCGTCGACGAAAGCAACGTGCGGCGGGATGGTATAGAGCTCAGGCCGTTGCAAGCAGCACTTCGGTTTCACCGATGCTGGCGGGGGTGCCTACGTGGAACCAGAGACCCTGATGGACAGCGCCGTATAGCCTGCCGGAGGCGAGCGCCTTGTTCCAGGCGCGCCACATCGAGAAAGGCTCGGCCGCCTCGCCATCGAACAGCCGTTTGGAAATCAGCTGGATGCCCGAAAACACGAACGGCGCGATGCGGAATTCGCCGCGCGGGCTGACGGCGCCCACCGGATCGAGGTGGAAATCGCCGCGGCCGTCATAACCCGCAGCCCGCGCCAGCGGCACGAGCAGCAGCAGCGCATCCATGCATTTGGCGTCCCAGCGCTGCGCCAGCAGACGCAATGTGTCGGCAGACCCGTCGATCCACATATTGTCGGCGTTGATGACGAAAAACGGATCGGCGTCGATGAGCGGCAGCGCCTTGGTGACGCCGCCACCGGTCTCGAGCAGTTGCCCGCGCTCGTCGGAGACCCGGATTTGCAACGGACCGGGCCGCGCGGCAACTGCGGCCTCGATCTGGTCGGCGAAATAGTGGGCATTGACGATTGCGGTGGCGATGCCGGCTTTTTCAACGCGATCCAGAGCGCGATCGAGCAGCGTGCGACCGGCAACCTCGACCAGCGGCTTGGGGCGCGTCGCCGTCAGCGGCCGCATCCGCTTACCAAGGCCAGCGGCAAGCACCATTGCCGATTGCGGCATATTGACGGCGATATGCGGACGAATGGCAAGCGGCGGGCGAGTTTTCATGCGGCCAACGTGACGCCCTTGCGGGCTTTGTCAGGAACGTTTTCGGCGAACCATGCTGCCACGCTGGCCAGCGCCGGGCGCCCCAGATTGCGGCTGACCAGCTCCCACAGGCGCGGATGGAACGCCGGATAGCTGGCCTTGCCATCGCGAACATACAACCGGGTGAAAACCCCCAGAATCTTGATATTCCGCTGCGCACCCAGAATATCATAGGCGGTGCGAAAGGCGGCGGCGTCGATACCCGGTCTAGCGGCAATGTAACGCTCCAGCATCGCATTCTCCAAGGCGGGTGAAACGATGCGGCGCACGTCTTGAAGCAACGAAACAAGATCATACGCTGGATGGCCCGCCAGTGCGTCCTGATAATCGAGCAGGCCCAACCCGCGCAGGCCGGGACGATCAATGATCATCAAATTGTCGGCGTGGTAATCGCGCAAGGTAAGCACCGGCGGGCTGGCAAGCACGGCCGGCCAAAGCGGCGCCCAGGCCGCGTCATATCCGGGTGCCTCGGCAACATCGACGGCTGGCAGGTACCAATCGGGAAACAGCCGCGCCTCGCGCAGCAGTTCCGGTTCGGCATAGGGCGCCACTTGCCCGGCGGGATGGGCATGAAGCGCGGCCAAAATATCGACGGCCAAGGCATAGACGGCGGTTTCGCGCTCCGGCGACTGTGCGAGCACCGGACCGACTCGGTCATCGCCAAAATCTTCAAGCAGGATCAGGCCAGCTGCGAGATCGACAGCAAGAGGCTGCGGTGCGGAAAACCCCAACGAATCGAGACGCTGGCCAACGGCGAGGAAGGGCCGCGAATCTTCCTTTTCCGGTGGCGCGTCCATCAGCACGGCGGTTCCTGCGTCGCCGTGGACGCGGAAATAGCGGCGGAACGAGGCGTCCCCTGCCAGCGGTGCGATGCGGGCGCCGCCCCAGCCGTGGCGGGCGAGAAAGCCCGGTGCAGCGGCCGGCGGGATCATTGGGACCACCGCTGCTTGTGGCGGTATCACGGTTGAGGAGGGTGCAGCGGCCACCGGCCTTCCCAAGCCGGGGGGACGCCCCAAGTCAAGTGCCTTGGCGCATCACCACTGCCGGAAATCGTCAATTGCAGGGCATCGGCGGGCAGGCGTGCCCCTAGCCGTTGCGGCCATTCAATGACGAGCGCCGAATCGGTTTCGAACAGTCCCAGCGCATCGGCGTCGCCCGGCGCTGTGAGCCGATACAAATCGACATGCCACACCGACACCCGCACATCGGGCGGCTCATAACTCTGCACTAGCGTATAGGTTGGCGACGGCACCTCGCCGCGCCAGCCCAGTGCGGCGATGATGGCGCGCGCCAGCGTCGTCTTGCCAGCCCCAAGTTCCCCCGAAAGCGCGATAGTGTCACCAGCGCGGAGTGCGGCAGCAATTGCTTGGCCCAGCCCCGCCATTTCGGCTTCATTGGCGATGGTGTCGGCGCTCACGGCGCATCGGGCAAGCGCAGAAAACGCGCAGCATTGTCATGAAGAATATCGCGCTTCTGCTCTGCGTTCAGGAACGGTGCGGACTGGATATTGGCGATGGCCACCGGAAGCGCGTCGGGCCAGACCATCTGGTCCGATCCGAACATGATACGCCTGCCGAACCCCGCTTCGACGAGACGTTGCAAATAGTGGTGAAACTCGGCCCGCGGCAGCACATAATCGATGACGCCGGTATCCACATAAACCTGGGGATGGGCATAGAGCAGCGCCACCATGGCATCGGCCATTGGCCAGCCCGCATGCATGACATAGACGCGGAGATGCGGATGCCGGACGAGCAAGTCTTCCAGCAATAATGGATTGGACAGCGTCATGCGGTAAGCGCCCAACCCAGGTACATACGGCGTCCCTGGCGGCCCTGGCCCCATGTGGATCGCGACCGGGATATCAAGCTCCTCGGCGAGCGCCCAATAAGGCTCGAGGCGCGAATCGCCGGGCGCAGCGCCGCCATATTGGAACCCCAACTCGCCAAGGACCTGTAACGCCCCGGCGTCGTGCATCGCCCTTAACGCCGCTACCGGGATCAGTTCATCGATGCCGAAATAGACGCCGGAAATGATGCGTTGGGGTGAACCCTGTTTCCAGCGCGCCACCAGCGCGGGACTGCCGCTCGTCGCTGCCGTTATGTTGTAGGTTTCCAATATTGCCAGCGATCGCCGGCGCAGGTCGTCGTCGTCTTTCGCCGACAAGATCGGCGCTGCACACGGCGGTGTCTTGAACAGGCCCATTGTATAGGCCGTGCCATCGATGCGGGTATCGCGATCGGGAAACGACTCATAAGGCGCGCAGACCCCTACCGGCGGCGGTCCCTGGTCGTCGGCTTTGAAGGCGTGAAGGTGCATATCGATGATCGGCTCCGGCGCAGCCATGATTGCCGACGAAACCAATGCTGCAGAAACGACAGCGAGGATCCTAAACTGCATCAGTGGCTCGCTGTCTCTCATGGCCGCCACGGGAATATGGCGCGGCACCGCAATGTTGTATAGCCCGCGCCTAAAGATCGATCGTCAAGTAACCCTGCAGCAAACGGCTAGCAATCGGCCCATACGCGCCGGCGCCTCGCAGATCATAACCTTGCCCATCGAACAAATTGGTTACCTGCACGCGCAAGGTCGCGGCGTTGTCGGCAAGCCTGAAGCGATAGCGGCCGCCGATATCGACCTGTGCCCGCGCCGGAATCGCCACCTTGTTGCTGACGGTTGCGGTTTCGGCGCTGCGCCAGGCCAGCTTGGTGTCGAACGACACAGCCGGTGCAAACCCCGGCCGCCAGTCGGCGCTGATCTCGACACGCCGCGCGATGGCGCCGACGGGACGCGGGCCGACACGGCCCTGGTCGACGGCCGCGCCGGTCACTTTGGGCCATGAAAGCACGACACCGGCGACCACGCTCAGCGTGTCGGTGACGGGTCCGGCCGCAGAAGCTTCAACGCCGCGGTTGACGACCTCGCCGAGTTGGCCAAAGCGGTTGCTGGCGTCAAGGTTGAAGTAGGGCTTGCTGATGTCGAACACCCCGGCGATGAGTTTGATCGCGTCGGTAACGGCATAGCGCAGGCCTGCATCGAACTGGCGGGTCCGGATAGCGGGCAACGCCTCGTTGCGGTTGGCAGCGTTGCCCGGCGCGATGCCGCTTTCTTCCAGGCCCGTCACGGCGCCGGCATAGGCGATCAAGTGCGGCGCGACATTGCCGGCAATGGTGATGTTATACAGCAGCGGCCGCGCATCGATGGCTTGCTGGCCGCCCGTCGGCAGGTCAATGCGCTTTTGATAGGTGCTGTATTGCAGCCCAGCGGATAGCTGGCCGACATCCGGCCAGCGGCCCTCATAGGCCAGGCCGCCAGTCCATTGGCGCACTTTGTCGCGCTGCTGGGCCCCGAAATGCGGGGTGATCTGGACTGCGGTGGAGGGCGTGCTCATCTGCACCGGACCCAGGTCAATCGTGTCCGACCCGCCAAAGCGCCGGTCGCTCGATCGGCCGCGCAGCGCCATATGGATCGCGTGATGGCGTGGGCCATCGTCGATGCTGCGCGTCAGCCGCAGTTCGCCGCTGATCGAAGCCGCCGCCAGTTGCGGATCGGCGAGCAGCCGCTGGCGGCCACTGCCATCGGGGCGCAACTCGCGAATCAAATTGGTATATTGATCATCGACAGTCCGCGACGATCGGAACAGCCCGGCGCGCACCAGCCAGCCGGGCGCCGCCTGCCAATCCCCTAGAAAGCCGATGTTGGCTTCGGTGTTAGTGCCATGGACCCAGGCCGGTCCAAAGCGCTGCCGGCGTGGCAGGAGCGGCGGCAGCATTTCGCTGGCGGTCAGAAATGTAACGCGGTGATCGTCATAAAGGGTGTGCGCGACGTGCGCGAAGGGCGTCAACGACAGGCCGGGCGCCGGGCTCCAGCGCAGGATGGCCGCGCCGCCGATCCGGTCTTCGAGAGTGCCGTCGAAGCCGTTTTCGTGGCGTCCGCCGGCGCCGAGGCCGAGGCTGAGCGCGGCGGCGATCGGCACCACGGCGTCGACTTCGCCGCCGACCGTGCCCCAGCCGTCGATAGCAAGCTGGACGCTCGCCGCCGCTGAATCGCCCGGGCGGCGAAAGGTGAAATCGACGATGCCGGTGGGAGCGGGGAACGGCGTCCCCAGCGCGCTTAGGCCGACGCGGATCGTCGTCGAACGGCTGATGCGGGTGCCTGGGACCATGACAGGATCGAAATACAGCCCGTCGATCCGGACGCTGCCGGCAACGATCGGCGAAAAGCCGCGCACCTGACCCTGGTTGTAAAGCCCGATGACTTCGCGGCCGATGCTGGTCCCAAAGGCATCGCCGGCCTGGCGAACAGCGTTCTCATCGGCGCGGCTGCCGACAAGCGGCGCTGGCACCCCTTGCGCCAACAGCGGCGCCGACGACGCCAGACTCCATAAAAGCGCGGCCCCCCGGTTCTGCATCAATTGGCCATCAGTAGCGGTAATGATCCGGCTTGAACGGGCCATCGGTCGACACGCCGATATAGCCAGCCTGCTTTTCGCTCAGCTTGGTCAGCTTCACGCCGAGTTTTTCCAGGTGGAGCATCGCAACCTTTTCATCGAGGTGCTTGGGCAGCACATAGACCTGGTTCTGATACTGGTCCGGATTGGTGAACAACTCGATCTGCGCCAGTACCTGGTTGGTGAAGCTGGCTGACATGACGAACGACTGGTGGCCGGTGGCACAGCCCAGGTTCACCAGCCGCCCCTTGGCGAGGATGATGATCTGGTTGCCTTCTGGAAACTCGACGATGTCGGTGCCGGGCTTTACTTCGGTCCATTTGTAGTTCGACAGCGCGGCGATCTGGATTTCGCTGTCGAAATGACCGATGTTGCAGACGATGGCGTTGGGCTTCATCGCCATCATGTGTTCGGCAGTGATGACATCAGCGTTGCCGGTGGCGGTGCAGAAAATGTCGGCGCGCTTGACGGCGTCTTCCATGGTGACGACTTCAAAGCCTTCCATCGCCGCCTGCAGCGCGCAGATCGGATCGATTTCGGTGATCATCACCCGTGCGCCGCCATTGCGCAGCGATTGCGCCGAACCCTTTCCGACATCGCCGAAGCCGGCGACGCAAGCAACCTTGCCCGCAAGCATGACGTCCGTCGCACGGCGGATGGCGTCGACAAGCGATTCCTTGCAGCCGTAAAGATTGTCGAACTTGGATTTCGTGACGCTGTCGTTGACGTTGATCGCCGGGAACGGCAGCTCGCCCTTTTTGGCGATTTCGTAAAGGCGGTGGACGCAGGTGGTGGTTTCTTCGGAAACACCCTTCAGGTTCTTGACGGTTTCGGTCAGGTAACCGGGGCGGGCCTTGACGAACGCCTTCAACGCCCGCTGGAACTCCACCTCCTCCTCATTTTCCGGCTCCCCGAGCGCCGCGCCAGCTTCCAGCTTGGCGCCCCACAGCGCGAACATCGTCGCGTCGCCGCCATCATCGAGGATGATATTCGAAGTCACATCGCCCCAATCGAAGATGCGGCCGACATAATCCCAATAGTCGGCGAGGCTCTCGCCTTTTATGGCGAACACCGGCACGCCGGCGGCAGCGATGGCGGCCGCAGCGTGGTCCTGCGTCGAAAAAATGTTGCACGTCGCCCAGCGTACGTCGGCGCCGAGCGCGGTCAACGTTTCGATCAGCACTGCGGTCTGGATGGTCATGTGCAGCGAGCCGGTAATGCGCGCACCCTTCAGCGGCTGCGCCGCACCGAATTCGCTCCGCAAAGCCATCAGGCCCGGCATTTCGGTTTCGGCGATCTGGATTTCGCGGCGGCCGAAGCCGGCCAAGCCGATATCGGCAATCACATAATCGGTCAGCGCGCT